>NZ_JBOFLP010000196.1:0-15704 GCF_051657925.1 Chroococcidiopsis sp. | reverse complement strand
GATACAATTCCGACATGCTTTTCCTCCTACGGTTTGCTTCATCAAGCCATCAACCGTGGGAGTTACTTTACTACCTCATCGCTCAAAGCTTTTCTGGTCGCACTGGTCAAACCAGTGGCTTCCCTCATATATTCAGTGAGTGGCTAGTGGCTAGTAAATAGGGTGTGGGGTGTGGGGTGTGGGGTGTGGGGAAATTTTGAATGCGTGAATTGTTTTGCTACCTCAGCTTCCTCAGCTCCCTCCGCTCCCTCCGCTCCCCCAGCCTCCTCAGCTCTCTTCTCCCCTACTCCCTGCTCCCTTATCTCTGCTCCCTGTTCGGTAACTTGTGAGTTTATTGAGGAAATATGGGCAAACTTTCTATATAGAAAGACTAGTGCGGCAACAGTACCTCAGCAGTTGCAAAAATACTGCGATCTCATCTTGCAAGCATTATTCGCTTCTGCCTTCTATCTTCTGCTTTTTTGCACTAGTTTCATATATGCTCGAAAATTCTTCACAACCAATGAATAAAGGAACAATTATTTGTGTTGATGACGAACGCAACATACTACTTAGCTTGCACGATAGCTTGAGTCAAATCGCTACCGGATATGCGATCGAGCTAGCAGAAAGCGGAGTAGCAGCCTTGAGCATAATTACTGAACTTAGCCAAAATAAAATTGAAGTTCCTCTGATTATCTGCGATCGCGCTATGCCTGAAATGGATGGAGCAACTCTGCTAACCCAGCTGCATCAACAATTCCCCAAAACACCAAAAATTCTCATCGCCGAACTAACTGAAATCAGTCATGCCATCCAAGCGAGCGATCGCACCCATCTTTACCGCTACATTACCAAACCTTGGGACGAGACAGACTTAAGTTTAACCGTGCGCGAAGCACTACGGAGTTACGAGCAAGCTAAACAAATAGCAGCACAAAACCAGACATTGAAACAAATGCATCTGGAACTCCAGCGCGAGATCGCCAATCGCCGCCGTGCTGAAGCCCTTTTGGTCTATGATGCCCTTCACGATACCTTGACAGGGTTACCTAACCGCACGCTATTGGTAGAACGGATCGAACAAGCAATTAGAACGGTACGATACGACTCAACATATCAATTTGCTGTATTGTTTATCGATCTCGATCGCTTCAAAATTATCAACGATAGTTTGGGACATACAATAGGCGATGAGCTGCTAGTTGCAATTTCAACTCGCTTTCGCCAATGCCTGCGCAACACTGATATCATCGCTCGACTGGGAGGCGATGAGTTCGCTATCTTACTCGAAGGGATTCAAGATACCAGCGACGCGATACAAATAGCACAGCGCTTGTTAGAAAGCCTATGTACGCCATTCAATTTAAAAGGTCATACCGTTGCTGCCAGTGCCAGCATTGGGGTTGTTGTAGGTTCTAGTTCCACTACCTATGACAGTGCTGCCGACTTGCTGCGAGATGCCGATCTAACCATGTACCATGCAAAGAAAACAGGCAGAGCTTGCTATGCCCTGTTCGATCGCCAACTACACGTTCAAACCCTCAAATTACTAAAAATTCAGAGCGACTTGCATCAAGCTTTAGAGCGGCAAGAATTTATTTTGTGTTATCAACCAATTGTTTCTCTAAGTACGGGCAAACTCATAGGTTTTGAAGCCTTAGTACGCTGGCATCATCCCCAACAAGGTTCGATCTCGCCTGGTGAATTTATTTCTGTTGCCGAAGAAACAGGATTCATTGTCTTTCTGGGAGAGTGGGTATTGCGAGAAGCCTGTCGCCAGATGCACCAGTGGCAGTTACAATTTCCTCTGCATTCACCATTAACTATTAGCGTCAATATCTCTGGCAAACAGTTTTCTCAAGTCAATTTCGTGCAGCAGATCGAACAAATTCTTCTAGAAACTGGGTTTGATGCCCATTTGCTCAAACTAGAGATTACCGAAAGCGTACTCATGGAAAATGCCCAGTCTTCAACTAATATGCTTAACCAATTACAAGCTTTGGGTATTCGGTTATCTATTGATGATTTTGGTACGGGATACTCATCTTTAAGTTATTTACATCGCCTACGCCTCGATACCTTAAAAATCGATCGCTCCTTCGTGCGCGATGTCGATCGCAGTGTCGAACAAATTGAAATTATCCGTACCATCATTGCCCTAGCTTGGAACTTGGGTATGGATGTCGTTGCCGAAGGCATAGAGACAAAAAAACAACTCTTCCAACTGCGATCGCTCAAATGCGAATACGGACAAGGTTATCTATTTGCTAAACCTTTAGATCGAGCCGCGATCGAAACCCTACTCTCCCAAGATCTGCCACTGCAATACTTAAGTCAGTGAACAGTTATCAGTTATCAGTTGTCAGTTGTTAATGTAGAGACATTTCGTTTAACGTCTGTACAAGGTTGTTGGAACTCTTAACTCTTAACTCTTAAATTTTGAATTTTGAATTTTGAATTTTCTCCAACGTGTTGTTTGTATTTTTGCAAAATAGAATTGCTGTATTTAGCAACAGAAGGATAGCGATGTAATTTGCCGTCTGTTCCTCTATACCATTGAACTGCTTTAGATTTATACAAGTCAGGACTACCGCTATACCAGTGGCTTGCTACTCTTAATACTGCGATCTCTTCATTACCTTGGCTTGCAACTAAAGCGTCGTGCCAATATTGCTCTAATTTGTAATGAATAATTTGCTTTTGAGCTGTGGGATTGCTGAGAAATTCATCAACAGATATGCTATGACCGAGTGCTTCCTTACTCCAAGCATTAATATTCGCAGGCATAATTTGAGCTAGTCCCAAAGCTTGAGAATGGGGATTCAGCGATTGATGATTATTCTTACTTTCTTGACTAATAATGGCATGGCTGAGCGCATCTACTGGAGAAACTAAAATTGGTGCTGGTTGAGATCGAAAAGTACTCGCTTGAGAAGACTGAGTTTGCAGCGATAGCAGCCATCTCGATAACAACAAACTGAGAACAACTGTAGGGATTAAAATAACTAACTTGTGCCAGCGATCGCGCCTTAGTCGTCGCTGGCGGCGGCGAGGTGGATGTACCCGCGTATGTTGTGTGGATGGTCGATTTACAAGCAATCGCTGCTTAGGTTTAGTAGATTTAGAATGTGTGGAGCGCTGTCTTTCTAGCTCGATTTGCTGCTGAGTAGCTAGCTCTAAAATTATTTTTTGATGCCTCATTACGCGATCGAAGTCATATATCGTCACGAACAAGGAATTATAGGGGACAAAAATTTTTTTTCTTCGTTTTACAGGTTCTCTTTAGCTTTTGTGCAGCTATTTACAGGGGTAGTTGTCAGCAAATCGCGATTGAACAACACTGCGATCGGCAAAGATACCAATACGTCTCTATCCAAGCGATAAATTTTGACTTGAATGAAACATATTGGTTTTTAAAATAGGAGAATTGCCGTTGAAAACTAGCTTCATTTTATGATATTGTTTTTCTTATAATGGGGATATGATTAAAAATTTTATTTGGAAATATATTTCTATTATTAAGTCAACCATTCGGTAATTAAATATTATCACGAGCGATCGCAAATTTTTTAATAAAAAATAGACAAAAAAATAGGGTGGGCAATGCCCACCCTACAAAATTTAAACCATTTCTGACTGCGCCGTAACTGGCGGCTCAATTTGAGGTTGGAATTGGAAGAGGGAGTAGACCACATTTCGGCGAATGTTGGTCATCATATCCAAGAACATTTCAAACCCTTCTGTCTTGTATTCGATCAGTGGGTCTTTTTGTCCGTAACCGCGTAAGCCAACAGATTCTCGCAGTCCATCCATTTGTTGCAGATGTTCTCGCCACAAGCTATCAATCTGCTGCAAGATAAAGAAGCGTTCGGCTTGGCGCATCAATCCTGGGCGAATTTGCTCGATTTCGGCTTCTTTGATGTCGTAGGCGATTCTGACTTGTTCGTGCAGGAAGGTTTTAATGTCGCTGACCGTCAAATCTTCCATTTGCTCGGGTTCCAAGTCTGCCAACAAGTAGACAAACTCCTTCACCTTGCTCACCAATTTTGGTATATCCCAATCTTCCGAAGGCAAGTCAGGATTGATGTAGTAATCGACAATTTCGTTCATTGTCTGCTCGCCGTACTTGAGTACCTGCTCTTTTAAGTCTTGACCTTCGAGGACGCGACGACGTTCGGCGTAAATTGCCCGCCGCTGTTTATTCATCACCTCGTCATACTCAAATACCTGTTTGCGGATGTCGTAGTAGTAGGTTTCTACTTTGCGCTGCGCCCCTTCTAAGCTGCGCGTCAGCAAACCCGATTCGATGGGCATATCTTCTTCGACATTGAAGGCTTGCATCAACCCAGCAACGCGATCGCCACCAAAAATTCGCAATAAGTTATCCTCTAAACTGAGGAAAAACCGTGTCGAGCCAGGGTCGCCTTGCCGTCCGGCACGTCCCCGCAACTGGTTGTCAATCCGGCGCGATTCATGACGTTCCGTCCCAATTACGTGCAGTCCACCTAACCCTACCACTTCATCGTGTTCTCTGGTTGTGAATTGTTCGTATTCGTGCTTGATCCGGTTGTAAACTTCCCGCAAGCGTTGAATTACCACATCATCTGTAGGGGCTTTTTCAGAAGCAACGGCGACTTTATCTTCGGCTTCGAGTTCCGATAGACTTCTTTCGCCATATTCTTGCGCAGCAACTTCTACCGCTGCTTTGAGCATTTGCTCGGTTTCTCGCGATAACTCGACGGGATAAATTTGAGGCGATGCTTTCCAGGTCTTGACCTTCTTCCCAGGGACAAAACCCTGACCGCTGCTACTAGCTGTAGGTAAACCAGCCGCCCGTTGTACGGCAAATACGTCTTCATCCTCTGGCATCACGATCCGAGGCATGAAGTATTCCCGCAGTTTCAGGCGTGCCATATAATCGGCATTACCACCCAAGATGATATCCGTACCTCGTCCTGCCATGTTGGTAGCAATCGTGACAGCCCCTTTTCTACCTGCTTGGGCGATAATCTCCGATTCCCGTTCGACGTTTTCCGGTCTGGCGTTGAGCAGGTTATATGGGATTTCTAACTGGTTGAGCAGCCGACTGAGAACTTCAGAGTTTTCCACGCTAGTCGTACCGACTAGGACAGGGCGACCTTTTTCATGCATCTCGGCACATTCTTGAGCGATCGCCCGCCACTTACCTGCCTCATTCTTGTAAACTACATCAGATAAGTCTCGCCGTTTTGTCGTTCTATTGGTAGGAATACTCGCAACTTCGAGTTTGTAAATCTTCTCAAACTCTGCCTGTTCTGTCTTTGCCGTCCCTGTCATTCCCGACAGTTTTGGATAGAGCAAAAATAGGTTTTGGTAGGTAATCGTGGCTAAAGTTTGAGTTTCCGGTTGAATTTCTACCCTTTCCTTGGCTTCAATGGCTTGGTGCAACCCGTCACTCCAGCGTCTGCCTGGTAGCACCCGTCCGGTAAACTCGTCTACGATCACGATCTCATCTTCGCGAACGATGTAGTTTACGTCCCCGAGGAATAATTCTTTAGCTTTGAGGGCGTTAAAAACGAAATGCGCCCAAGGATCTTCGGGGTTGAATAAATCTGTAACTCCCAACAATTCTTCGGCAGCAGCAAAACCTTCATCTGTTAATAGCACGTTCCGCGCTTTTTCATCAACTTCGTAATGCTCGTCTTTTTGCAAGGCGGCGGCAATTTGAGAGGCACGGATATATTTTTCTGTCGGTTTTTCTACTTGTCCAGAAATAATCAGAGGCGTGCGTGCTTCGTCAATCAGAATCGAGTCTACTTCGTCAATGACACAGAAGTTGAAAGGACGCTGGACGACATCATCCATGTGAGTCGCCATGTTATCACGCAGGTAGTCGAAACCTACTTCGCTATTGGTAACGTAGGTAATATCACAGCCGTAGTTGCGCTTGCGTTCGTCAGGGGTCATGCTCTGTTGGATTAGTCCGACGCTCAACCCCAAGAAACGATGCACTTGACCCATCCATTCAGCGTCCCGCTTTGCCAGGTAATCGTTGACGGTGACTACGTGCGCTCCTTTACCAGTCAATGCATTGAGGTAAGATGGCAGGGTAGCTACTAAAGTCTTACCCTCACCCGTTTTCATCTCGGCAATTTGACCTTGGTGGAGGATAATACCACCTAGTAACTGCACGTCAAAGTGCCGCATTCCCAATACTCTGCGTCCCGCCTCGCGCACGACAGCAAATGCTTCTGGCAGAATGTCATCCAAGCTTTCACCTTTTTCGAGGCGCTGTTTAAACTCTGCTGTCTTACCAATTAGTTGCTCGTCAGGGAGAGCTTTAATGTCTTCTTCTAATAAATTAATTTCTGTGACGTAAGGTTGATATTTTTTGAGCTTACGAGCGTTGGGGTCGCCCAGCAAGGTTTTTAGCATGGTAGGTCAGGAGAACTTGAGGATTTCTAGGAAGTTTAATTTGTGAGTTTTGATTTTGCCATCAGCTCATACTGGTGGGACGCTAGAACTCAAATACTAGCCTTTTGGATGGACAAAATTGGTCAATTGTACAGTGTTTCAGCTATCGGTCTTGATATAAACTTTATAGATCGTATCATTTTACCCCAATTCTATAATGGTGCGGATAGGCGATCGCTTCTTGCCGGGAGTCGGGAGTTGGGGGAAGAGAGCTGAGGGAGCGATCGGGAGCGCAAGGTTGCTGAGAGAGCAACTACCAATGACTAATGACCAATGACCAATGACAATTATTGCGAATTCTCCCATTCTGGTGTAAGGCTACGGAAGTTGAAGGCGTTGGCGTTGGGATGACAGGTGACGCAACTGCTGAGTTGAGTTGGTTTTGGTAATTTGACTTTGGGATGCAAAGCTTTGAAATAACGCGAGTTGGCAATGCGGTATGGTATTTCTTCGTCTTGGTTGAGGGGACGGGAAGCAAATCTCAGATAATTCCACACTAGAATGCGGGGTGGATCGACCAATGGTTTGATTTGTACGCCGTAGTGTTGAGTATCTTGTAGCAACCGCTGCCAAGTCTGCACGGGTAGGACGGCTGGCGGAACGGCGATGTGGCAAGTAGCGCAGTTTTCTAAATAGAGTTCTTGTCCCAATTGATAGCGTTGGGGAACTGCATCAATGGTGTTAGCTGGTTGGGCATGAGTCGCCATTGCTAAAATCCAAGCAGCAGCAATACTCCAAGCTAAGATTAACAGCAATAGGATCGGGGTCGATCGCTTGCTTTTTGGGCGGTGTGGTTTTGGTTTGAGGGCAGGTAACATAAATCAGTCTTTTTCAGCAGGGCTGATAGCAGCTCACACTGTAATATCACATCTAGGCGCTGTCATTGGTCATTTGTCATTGGTCATTTGTAAGCAATGAGTCACAAACGACAGTCAAATTTATAAAAATTCATAATTTTTAGTACGGAGTGCTAGAGCTATGTCTATTAGCCTAAGACGTTACACTTTATCTATCAATTACCAATTCCCACATTTATTTTGAGTTATGAATCATTCCACTAGCAAACGCGATCGCATTCTACTCAAATTTAATGACAGCTTCAAAAAAAGTCGAACAGATCTTTCAGCAGTACTACTTTTTCCCAAACATCATTTGTGGGTTGGTTCGGATGAAACATCGACTATCGAACGTCTAACTTTTGTAGAGCAGCAAAACTGCTTTGCCGAACATCACACATTTCACGTTCAAGATTTTATTGAGTTACCAAAACCAGAAGATGAAGAAATTGATATTGAAGGATTAGCTTATCACGATTATTATCTCTGGTTTATTGGTTCCCATAGTTGGAAGCGCAAAAAACCGAAACCAGAACATACTGATGTGGAGAATATCGAACGATTAGCTAAGATAAAAACGGAAGAAAATCGTTATATTATTGGACGTATTCCCTTAGTTGATGGCAATTTGCAGCAGTCTTGCCCTCATCCTGAAGATCCAGATGTCATCTTAACTGCGGCAAAACTCAAACTAACAGAGGGGGGTAATATCCTTACTGAAGCTTTAGCAACAGACCCCCACCTTGGTGATTTTGTCAAGACGACTATTCCCGGGAAAGATAATGGCTTTGATATAGAAGGAATAGCAATATATCAACAAAAAGTTTTTCTTAGTTTACGGGGACCTGTGTTGCGTGGCTGGGCAGTAATCTTAGAGTTAGAGTTAGAAATAGATGATAAAGAAGACACTTTAAAGCTAAAGGCAATTGGAGCGGAACAAAATCTTTATAAAAAGCATTTTGTTTATTTGAATGGCTTAGGTATTCGAGATCTACACGTAGATGAAAAAGATTTTTTAATCCTAGCGGGACCGACAATGGATTTAGATGGTCCAGTCCGAGTTTATCGCTGGCACAATGGTGTAAATATAGCTGAAAATACGCTATCTTACCCAGAGGTTATGTTAGAAATCCCCTTCGGTATTGGAGACGATCGCGCAGAAGGAATGATTACGTTTAATGAATATACTCAAGCTCCGTCGCTTTTAGTCATTTACGACGCGCCCGTCGCAGCTAGATTAGAGGGTGAAGGTGGCGTGTGGGCAGATATATTCAGTTATCAGTGAAGAAAGGGAGCAGGGAGCAGCGATCGGTGACCAGTGACCAGTGACCAGTTAGCAGTGTCTTGTTCTCACGCACCACGACGCGGCACGCAGCTCCAATGCGCGGGACACCCGCGCTTCCGCTTGCTTTCCAATGCGCGGGACACCCGCGCGGGGGGCGACCGCTTCACCACGCACCACGCATCACCAATGACAAATGACAAATGACCAGTCTTTTAAAGATTTGTTGAGATGGCTTGCGTTGGACAAGTAGGAATGCATTGTTCGCAGACAATACAACGCGATCGCGTGAATGCCAGTTCAAATGTGGCAGAATTAAGGGTCAAGGCTTCGGTGGGACAAACTCCAGTACACAAACCGCAGTCTACGCAAAGTTCGCGATCGATGGTAATTTCAGCCATTGCCGAAGAGACGTTGATGTTTTGCGATCGCATCCAATCAACCGCCGCATCGAGTTGATCGATATCTCCTGACAATTCTACAACTAATGTACCAACTTGATTAGGGGCAACTTGAGCGCGGATAATATTAGCAGCAACGTTAAAATCTTTTGCCAGTCTGTATGTCACTGGTACTTGTATGGCACGACGAGGGAAGGTCAGCGTAACTCTTTTTTTCATTAGGGAGCAGGGAGCAGGGAGCAGGGAGTAGTGATTTTCTACTTCCGAATTTTCCTATCTTCTCTAATTTGTAACAAAAACCTTTTATGACTGTTCGATTAAAATGAGAGCTGTTGCTCGATCGAATTTTAATAAAAGCCTTATGAGTGCCAAGACTCCCAATTCTTCAGCGCAGCCAACTGAATTGACGTTAGGAAAGCGCATCAGAAACTTCATCATAGTTTTGGTAGCGATCGCTCTCAGCGTCGCCTTATTCCTCGGCTTACGGACTCAAACGGGTGCAGTGACGCTAGCAACATTAAGCGATCGCTCGACACCGCTAGAAGTGGCTTTGAGCAACAGCAAGCCGACGCTGATGGAGTTTTATGCTGACTGGTGTACGGTATGTCAGAAAATGGTTCCAGATATTGCTCAGCTAGAACAGGAGTACGCCGGAAAGGTAAACTTTGTCATGCTGAATGTGGATAACAGCAAGTGGTTGCCAGAGATTCTGAAATATCGAGTTGACGGGATTCCCCATTTCGTGTACTTAGGTAAACAAGGAGAGGCGATCTCACAGGCGATCGGAGAACAACCGCGCAGTATTATGGCAAGTAACTTAGAAGCGTTATTAAATGATGCCCCCTTGCCTTACACTTCCGCTAGCGGTAAAGTCTCCAAATACGAAGCAAATGTCACTCCATCCTCTGAGACTGACGATCCACGTTTACACAGTTCTCAGGTGGTGAAGTGATGGACTGATAACTATTTTGGATTGTAAGGCGAGTATTCTGCAAATTCCCAGCTTAGATTAGTTGCATTTATCGTTTCTATGACGCGATCGATTTGGAATTCTACCAAACTTTCTGCACCGATAAATTGTGCTATGCGATTTGTATCCCAGATAATATTGGCTGTGCCAGTTAGTTGTAAGGTATGTCCATAGACAAAATCAACGAACAGTAAGCCGATTTGAGAATACTGGGCAATGTTACCAAGAGTATTGAACATATTATTGCCCGTATAATCGGGAAATACTAATTCAGTTGCGTTCAACACTTGTACAAAACCTGGATATCCTCCCCGATGAGATGCATCAGCACCACTTTGGGGATGGAAGCTAGCGATGAAAAATGTGTCTGCTTGAGTAATCCATTGCTGTTGTGCCGGAGTCAAGGCTGTGTAACTATAAACTTCAGTTACAGCCGCTTGGCGATCGCTATTAGCTACTAAATCTCGTACTTGAATGTATTTGGGGCAGTTAAAGTAGACTTGCTGTGTACGCACGTCAATATATCCATTCGGCTGAACCATCGCTTTGCCATTAATCCGCAAGCGCCGCCGAGTCGCTAAATCGATGATAAGAATACCGATATCATCATGTATGGATAGGTTTTCTAGTAGCAGATCCGTGGAAACAGTTGTTGTTTGAATCTGAACTAGTTGTTCCGCCACCACTTCTACAAAACCAGGTTTTCCTACAAGCAGCGATGCCCAGACTTTACCATGCCGATCGATTGTACTGGCGATCGCTAGTCTTTGCGTGTCTAGAAAGTCTCTTGCTGTTGAACTGATATTTGCACCGATAATTTTGGTTAAACGTGCTGCTTCTGCCTGCACTCCCGCTTGTGCCTGAACTGCTAATTCCCCGGCATGATAAGTTGATAATTTATTAGGCATTTAATTTACATCGTGTCTGAAACCAAAACACTCTGCATAGTGAGTGTCACAATTTTGACTTTTGACTTTTGATTTTTGACTTACAGTCCTGGCATACTGGCGTAACCTGGCAGTTGCTTGATGCGATCGCACCAGGCGATAACATGAGGATAGTTATCTAAAGCAACTTTTGCGTCTGCGGCTAGTCCGACATAGGGGAAGCAGGCAAGATCGGCTATTGTAGAGCAATCGCATTCCAACCACTGGTTATTCGTTAAATGGCGATCGAGGAGCTGCAATACCTGATGAGCTTTCTGTTGAGTTAACTCTAGATCGAGTTGTCCTTTAAAAATAAAATATCTCCTCGCCGCCGCTAGACTATTTGCAATCTCATTCGCGGCAAAAGATAACCACTGCACAATCTTGGCGTTTGCTTCAGGCTCTAAAGGTAGCCAATCTTCACCGCCGTAGCGTCGGGCTAGGTAAACTAAAATAGCTTGGGAATCTCGAATCGTTACATCCCCATCTACCAAAACTGGGACTTGTCCGCAGGGGTTGAGTTGCAGAAACTGTTCTGTTTTGTGTTCTCCTGCCTTTAAGTTGACGGGTACTGACTCATAATCTAATTTCAACATCGACAGCAATAGCCTTACCTTGTGGCAGTTACCAGACAGTACAAAGTCATATAGCTGAATCATCAGTTCCTCTCCAGTTACTATCTTTAGTAGTTATCGGCGGTTTTCTAGTCAGACAAGCTAACTTTTGCTCTAATTTGTCGAAAACCGCCGCGATCGCACCAAACTATGCTGCTAAATCTAGCTGTTGCTCAGTCAGGAAGCGTTTGATGTCACTAGCAATTGCTTCTCCATCTTCTTCCAGTGCAAAGTGTCCGGTATTCAACAAGTGGAGTTCAATCTGTTTCAAATCGCGCTTGTATGGATAAGCACCTGCTTCTGGAAAAATCTCATCGTTTTTGCCCCAAACAACGAGAGTTGGTGGCTCAAAGGAGCGAAAATATTCTTGCCATTGGGGATAAAGACGTGGGTTGGAACCGTAATCGTAAAATAATGCCAGTTGAATTTCAGCATTACCAGGTCGATCTAATAAGCGTTGGTCTATATTCCAGTTATCAGGGCTAATCGCTTCGGGATGTCGCGTTCCGTTGGTATACTGCCATTTAGTTGCTTCTAACGTCAGCAATCGTTTCAAATTGTCGCCATTTTCTGGAGTTCTGTCTTGCCAATACGCTCTGAGTGGCTGCCAAAAGTCTTGTAGTCCTTCTTCATAGGCATTACCATTTTGCACGATTAGCGTTTGTACTCTTTCAGGATGTCTCACTGCAATTCGAAATCCAATTGGTGCGCCGTAATCCATCAAATACAAACTGTACTGTTTCAAATTCAAT
Source organism: Chroococcidiopsis sp. (assembly GCF_051657925.1). Classification (NCBI taxonomy): domain Bacteria; kingdom Bacillati; phylum Cyanobacteriota; class Cyanophyceae; order Chroococcidiopsidales; family Chroococcidiopsidaceae; genus Chroococcidiopsis; species Chroococcidiopsis sp. Next base: position 3,488 of record NZ_JBOFLP010000196.1, on the reverse strand, counting down.
GTTTCGATGAATTTCTCTATCACTAGTGCTAAGCGATCGAAAGTATATTCAAATGAGTTTACATCTGGCATGGAGCTATTACCGAAACCAGGATAATCCGGTGCGATGAGGTGAAATCGATCTGCTAACAAAGGAATAAGATTGCGAAACATATGCGATGAGGTGGGAAAGCCGTGGAGTAGCAATATGGTTGGCGCATCTGGCGCACCTGCTTCTCGATAGAAAATTTCCAAACCATCAATGGTAGTCGTGCGATATCTAATCATCGTCCGCTCCTTTACCGAACGTTCGGTGTAATAAATTCAAAAAAATATTTAGATCCGCTTTACCGTCATGCAGTCCTAAGAATTAACAACTTCAAGATCTTGGCGATAAAGCTCGTATGCCTGATGGTATTCCATTGTTCGAGCGACTTCGCTAACGAATTCTTCTCCATAGCCAGCACGTCTGAGAAGATGGAAACCTATTTCCATTCCTGATGTAATTCCGCCAGATGTGACGATCCGTCCTGTATCGACAACCCTAGCTTTGCTGATGCGGCACGCTGGTGCAATTTCCGCTAAACGATCTATGGGAACTTTACCAAAATTAGAGGCTTCTAACCGATCTGGTTCTTTACGATTAGTAGCTGGTAATCCATCGAGTAGTCCCATCTTGGCGTAAATCCACGAACCCGTACAGACACTTGTTAGCAAGCAAGACTCTGGTAACTGGCGAATGAACTGATGCAGGTTTGTGTTATGTAGTTCTTGACGAGTGCCAAAGCCACCAGGAATCAGAAATGCATCCATCGCAGGGCGATCGCTGAATCCATAGTTAGGCATTACCATTAACCCCGCTTGAGTTTGAATTGGACGCAAATTTTCAGCAATCAAAAAAACATCTAATTCGGGATCGAAGCGTCGCGCTACGGAAAACACGCCGTAAGGTGCGGCAAAATCAATGACTTCTGCATCTTTAAAAGTGTATATTCCCAAGCGAAACCCAGGTACTCGGATTGACATTTACCTTTCCTCACTTTTTTACCGATCGTTCGGTATAGTCATACTGTACCGACTGTTCGGTATAATGTCAAGTAGAACTAAAAAACTTTTGTAAATGTCAAAAGCAGACGCGATCGCCCAAATCTTAAAAGTCTTTCGCCAGTATGGTTATGAAGGAACAACCCTATCGCGACTATCAAAAGCGACGGGTTTGGGGAAAGCCAGTCTTTACCACCACTTTCCCAACGGCAAAGAAGAGATGGCACAAGCGGTACTTGACTTTGTTGATGAATGGATGAAAGCGAATATTTTTATTCCCTTACAAGGTAGCGGTACACCTCGCGATCGCCTTGAGAAAATGACCGAGAATGTAGATCGGTTGTACTGCGGCGGCGAACAAACTTGTATATTAGCAGTGCTGTCTTTAGGAGAAGCAAAAGATTTATTTAACATTCAAATTCAACAAGCACTTAAGAGCTGGCTCGATACTTTAGCTGAAGTTCTAGTAGAAGCAAGGATCGAGCCAACACTTGCCCGCCAAAAAGCAGAAGACGCTATTATTCAAATTCAAGGCTCTCTCGTCTTAGCCAGAGGTATGGACGACACTGCACCCTTTCAAAGAATACTGAAGCGGTTGCCAGAAATGCTATTGGAAAATGGTAATGGGTAATCGGTAATTGGTAGTTGCTCCCTCAGCTCTCTTTCCCCTGCTCCCTGCTCCCTGCTACGCGGCTCCGATGGCGAGGACACCTCGCCCTCTACCCGCTTCCCTGCTCCCTGCTTAAAGACATAAAAGCAACTTGAGCCGCAGCTTGTTCGGCTGCTTTGATGGAACGTCCCGTACCTTCACCTAAGCATTTACCTTGAAGCCAGACTTCGGCTGAAAATCGTGTCGTGGCGCTATGGGGTTGGGGTGACTCTTGGACGCGATATTCTGGTAAAACCTTAAAATGTGCCTGAGTCCATTCTTGTAGCGCGGCTTTATAGTTTAGTCTAGCTGGATCGGAGCGAATTTCTGCTGCTAGTTGCTTGAAGTGCGGATCGAGCCAAGGACGTACGAGTTCTTGGGTGTGGGTGCTGAGATAAAGAGCGCCGAGAACGGCTTCAAAAGCATCTGCTAGGCGCGATTCTCGTCCGGCTTTATCGGTAGAGGCACTGTTAGAAACAAGAAGATAGAGTTCTAAACCGTATTCTGCTGCTAGTTGTGCCAAAATGCGATCGCTGACCAAAACTGACCGAATTGCAGCAAATTCTCCCACTGGACATTCGGGGTAAGTTTCCCATAAGACTTCAGCTGCTACGAGTCTTACGACGGCATCTCCAACAAATTCTAATTGTTCGTAGTTTGCTTGAGCTGAGACAGTAGGATGGGTTAATGCTAAATCTAGCAATTGCCAATTAATTTGAGCTGAACTCGGGATTCCCAGTTTATTGACTAAGCTTTGTAACTGCTTTTGCCGACGCGGATAGAATAAGGTCATTGGTCATTGGTCATTGGTCATCGGTCATTGGTCAATAATAAATAATAGACGATCGCTCGCCTGCTATATCTTCTATCTTGTCGCGATCGCGATCGGGGAGACATGTTAGAAAGCCATCCTTAAGACAGAGAGAAAATTTAACTACTGTAGTCTAATTATTACGGTCAGCGTCCCAATAGCTCGATACAACTATCAGTTTTGCCTTTTGACTTTTAACTTTTGACTTTTGAGGAGCGATTGCTATGTCCGTACTAGAAGGTACTTGGCAACACGAATACATTATCAGTAACGGGCTGAGGCTGCACTACGTCACCCAAGGTGAAGGTCCGTTGATGTTGATGTTACACGGCTTTCCTGAGTTTTGGTACTCTTGGCGACATCAAATCCCTGAGTTTGCCAAAGATTACAAAGTCGTAGCATTAGACTTGCGGGGATATAACGACAGCGACAAACCAAAAGCGCAATCAGCTTATGTCATGGCTGAGTTTATCAAAGATATTGAGGGTGTGATTAAGGGACTGGGATACGACAAGTGTATTTTAGTCGGACACGACTGGGGAGGAGCGATCGCGTGGAGTTTTGCCTACACTCACCCAGAAATGGTAGAACGGCTGATCGTACTGAATATACCCCATCCTGCCAAATTTGCTGAGGGTTTCCGCACGCCTCAACAATTGCTGAAGAGTTCTTATATGTTTCTATTCCAGCTCCCTGTCTTACCAGAAATGCTGCTCCAAGCGGGAGATTACCAAGCAATTGAAAATGGCTTGAAAGGTATGGCTGTGAATAAGAGCGCTTTCACTCCCGAAGATATTGACGCTTACAAAGATGCGGCAGCTAAGCGTGGAGCGTTAACAGCAGCCCTCAATTATTATCGCAATATGTTGCAACAAGGTATGACTAACCCAAATTGGGGTGTACTCAACGTACCAACATTAATGATTTGGGGTGAAAAAGATACAGCCTTGGGTAGGGAATTGAGTTATGGTACTGCTACTTACGTAAATCCATTCCAAGTTAGATA
>NZ_JBOFLP010000195.1:0-11663 GCF_051657925.1 Chroococcidiopsis sp. | reverse complement strand
TAGATTCTGATGATGCTTTTGACCGAACGAAGGTAGAAAAAATTGTTGAAATTTTTCAACTAAATTCAGATATTGGTTGGTGTTATCATCCTCTCAAGTTGCTCGATTATAGTAAAAATACGGTTATAAGAAGCGATCCTGACGGCATCTCTAGCCACAAAGTAGACTTTAGACAACAGGTACGGCAAGGAAAATTACCATATTTTGTTCCAGCAACGTCAGGACTTTGTTTTCAGCGATCGCTACTTCAACAACTCCTACCAATGCCAGTTGCTCACAATATCTCCTTAGGAGATCATTACATCAAATTTACAGCTTTAGCATTGTCATCTGGATTCTTTTTAAATGAGGACTTAGCCATTCAGAAGGTTCATGAAAATAATGCTTTTACCTTAGATTTTTTTCATGGTAATAAGAAACAAGTTGAAGCTAGAATCTTAACTTTAACTGCTTACTGGATGCAAAAGAAATTTCCAGTTATGATTAATTTTGCTAATAAAATTTTTGGCATTGGTCTTGGTATATATTGGCAAACAGGTGGCATTGAGCCAGGATGTAAGTCCTCAATTGAGGAATACTTGTCTAATACTTCTGCAATCAAAAAGATTGAAATCTACTTGCGGGCATATTATCATGCAAATCCACTCTTTCTAAGCATTCGACGTTTTCGGTTGCTCCGCGATCTGCAACAAGTCAAAACAATAGCAGATGCTGGAGAACATGCGACTGTTACCACACCCATCTAACATTGTGTAAGTTCTGAAACAGATTTTTCCTACACTAATGAAGCGATCGTCTAGATCGTCAGTATTCGTTGAATAGTCTTCCCTAAAACACTACTCTTTTGGTGGATGAGCGTTGGGCTACTGCCTACAGTACACTCTGAAATCATACCTACACTTCACCGATATGGAAGACACTCTGTTCAACCGTACTTTTCGGGACAGCCAGGGTGAGATTGTCCTGGCTCAAAAGCCCAATCTGCCGATTCTGGTCTGGCTAGCAGCAACTTTACTCAATTTGATTCCCACGACTGGCAACATCCACACAGGGCTAGACGCACTCGCCTTTGGCTCCTTGTTCACCTGGGCGTGGCTGGAACTATTCCAAGGTGTTAACTACTTCCGACGGGCGTTAGGATTTATCGTGCTAATAGGCGCGATCGCCTCTAGAATTTCCTGGTTGTAACGGGTTCACCATTCCAAAACTGTAATGCCTACATCGATCGCCTCCATGCTCGCATTCCGCTATTCATGCTGAGAATTGACTTGTTGTTTGGATTAGCATTATTTACGCTCGTGCTGTGCGATCGCACAATGCAAGATCGGGCTGTGGATCGCATTAGATTTTAGGATAAAGCTGTAACTTTTGGGTGGCGATCTCTAGCTGCACTGGAGTGTTAACTGCTAAATAAGTGTTTGTGGGAGTCCGCGCCACGATCTCACGACCGCTAGGTGTATGGAGGACGTAGCGATATTCGCGTCCGAGGAACTGGCGATCGCGAATTAAAATTTGACTGGTAGGAACGGGGATGAGAACGATTTCTTCTTGACGCACCATCAGATCGACAGCATCCTGCCGATCGCAATTGCCAGTTATGGTAATAGGGATAGTGCCGATTTCTGTCTGCCACACATCACCTCGTCGCTGAGCTGGAATCAGATTGGCTTGGGTAACAAACTCGGCAACAAACCGCGATGCTGGTTGCTGATATAGGTACTCTGGCGTATCAATCTGCTCCAGATAACCATTGCACATGACTGCAACCCGATCGGCGATTGATAGCGCTTCTTCGCGATCGTGCGTGACTAGTATCGCCGATACACCCGCAGCTTTGAGGATCGCGCGCAACTCGTGCCGCAATCGCAATCGCACTTGTGCATCTAGATTGCTCAGCGGTTCGTCGAGCAGAATCAGCGCTGGACGCGGAGCAATGGCACGAGCGAGAGCAACACGCTGCTGTTGTCCGCCAGAGAGTTGGTGAGGATAGCGATTCTCCATGCCAGTCAGATTGACTAAGGCGAGTGCATCTTTCACCTGCTTCGCAGTTTTGGAGGAGCGATCTAAGCCAAACGCAATATTTTGACTGACTGTGAGATGCGGGAACAAGGCGTAGTCCTGAAACACCATCCCCACATTCCGCTGTTCTGGTGGCAACCAATGCCCATCACCCGATACCCGTCGCTGGGCAATGTCAATCGTGCCGTTCTGGGGCTGTTCAAATCCAGCAATTAACCGCAGGAGCGTAGTTTTGCCACAACCAGAGGGACCGAGCAGCGCTAGTAAATCGCCTGCTTGCAACGATAGGGAAACCCCACAGACGGCGGGTTGAGTCCGGCGGGAAAATTGTCGAGTGACCTGATGCAGACAGAGAAGGGGAGAGAGCATGAAAGCGGAAAAGCTATATCAACTTAGACTTGCCTTTATAGTGTAATGGAGTCCTGCAATATATTCTCATCAAGAATTTCATATTATTGGCTGGACAGATCGTTTCTGATTATCTTTTTGCTTCATTGCCCTATGCATACGCTTGACTCTCGCCGTATTTTCAAACGTTCCTGGAATGGCTGGACGTTCTTAGTTATAGCGATCGCCTTACTGATTCTCGCTCCGATTGGAGTGGTACTCAGTAGTGTCTTGACAAACTCCGGCACGGTATGGAACCACCTCCTAACCACAGTGCTACCAGACTACATTAGTAGTTCTCTGTGGTTAATGCTGGGGGTTGGGCTGTGTACGGTAGCGATTGGCGTAGGCACGGCGTGGTTAGTGACAATGTGTCGATTTCCCGGACAGCGGCTATTAGAATGGGCGCTGCTGCTGCCATTAGCTGCTCCAGCTTACGTGTTGGCATACGTGTATACGGAGATGTTGGAGTTTTACGGTCCGGTACAGTTGGCGCTGCGAGACATGTTTGGCTGGACGAGCGTGAATGACTACTGGTTTCCTACCGTTCGATCGGTCGGTGGCGCGATCGCCATTATTAGTCTCGTGCTGTATCCCTACGTTTACTTGCTCAGCCGAGTGGCATTTTTAGAACAGTCAGTTTGTACGCTAGAAGCAAGTCGATTGCTGGGATGCAATCCGTGGCGCAGTTTCACGCGAGTCGCATTACCGCTGGCTAGACCAGCAATTGTCGCAGGGCTATCGCTGGTGCTGATGGAAACGCTGAATGATTTTGGTACGGTGCAATATTTTGCCGTGAATACGTTTAGTGTTGGGATTTATCGGACGTGGTTTGGTATGGGCGATCGAATTGCTGCTTCACAGCTGTCGGCGTTGTTATTGGTATTTGTGTTGTTACTAATCGGGCTGGAGCGCTGGTCTCGGCAGCAAACGCGCTACCACCACACGGGACGCTATCAGCGATTGTCTGCGTTTAGGTTGCAGGGATGGCGAGCGATTGCCGCTGTCATCGTTTGTGGACTGCCGATCGCGCTGGGTTTTTTGATTCCTGCCGGACGCTTGCTGTACATGGCAATGACTGACATGACTCACAACTTCAGCGAACGCTTTTGGGAGCTTTCTCGCCATAGTCTGATCCTAGCGGCAGTAACGGCAATAGTGGCAGTCGTCGTGTCGCCAATCCTGGCTTACGGTTTGCGGCTGAGTTCCAATTGGGGTATGCAGGTAGCGGTCAGAACGGCAACGGTGGGCTATGCAATTCCTGGCGCGGTGATTGCCGTGGGCGTGCTGTTTCCAATTGGGGCGATCGATAATGCGGTAGATGCTGGGATGCGATCGACTTTGGGTATTTCGACCGGCTTGTTGCTCAGCGGCACAATTACAACGCTGGTATTTGCCTATTTGGTGCGATTCTTGGCGGTGTCGTATAACACGGTTGAATCCAGCCTCAGCCGCATTAAACCGAATCTGGATGATGCGGCGCGATCGCTCGGCTGTGGCACAACTCGCACTCTGGTGCAGATTCACGCACCGTTGATGAGTGGTGGCTTACTCACGGCAGCAATTTTAGTATTTGTCGATGTGATGAAAGAATTGCCTGCAACGCTCATCGTTCGTCCGTTTAACTTTGATACTCTGGCAGTAGAGGTCTATCGGCTGGCAGCAGACGAGCGTTTGGCAGAGGCAGCTGCACCCGCATTGGCAATTGTTGCTGTTGGTATTATTCCTGTGATTGCTTTAAGTCGGCAGATTACCCGTACCAGACCGGAGGAAATTGAATAGGTACAGGGAGTAGGGAGTGGGGAGTAGGGAGTAGGGAGAACATAAAACTTTTAATAAATTTATGTCGAGATCCGTAGTACAGCGGACTGAAGCGGAGGAATCCCAATGCTTTCAAGCATGGATTCCTCTGCTCCCTTACCCTGCTCCCCGCTCCCTTGGAAAACAGGTAGTTCTTTTGACACGAGATCGTGGTATATTCCTCTCTAATGCAAAAACTTATCATTAGCAGACTATCTGCGATCGAAAAGGCGTTTTGTTAAACGCCAAATCTTGTCTTGACTAAATCGTGTCTTGACTAATCAGAAAATAGTGCTGAATCGATTTTCGAGTAGCACGTAGTTCCCTGTTCTTAGTTAATTAATGTGGTTAGTGAGTTATGAACTTAGGTAAGGTAAAAATCTGGGTAGGTGTGGGTGCTTACGTTCTCTCAGGCGCGGCAGCGATCGCTGCAACCGATCGTGCCGCAGAAGCAGCTGCGGAAAGGGCGCTCGAAATCCCCGATCGCGCTTCAGTGATGAAGATAGCCCAAGGCGGTGAAGGTGGTGAGGGCGGTGAAGGCGGTGAAGGTGGTAGTCCTGCCAAGCCTCCTACTACTTTTACTCCCAGACAGGGTGGTGAAGGCGGTGAAGGTGGTAGCCCTACCAAGCCTCCTACTACCCTTACTCCTAGCCAGGGTGGTGAAGGTGGTGAAGGCGGTGAAGGCGGTGAAGGTGGTAGTCCTGCCAAGCCTCCTACTACTTTTACTCCCAGACAGGGTGGTGAAGGCGGTAGTCCCGCCAAGCCTCCTACTACTACCCCTATCCAGGGTGGTGAAGGTGGTGAAGGTGGTGAAGCAGGAACATCATTCAAGGATAAGCTCAGTGGTAAGCAACTGTTAAACGCCTTGCAAAACGGTGGATATGTCATTTACTTCAGGCATGCCCAAACTGAAAAGGATTATGCCGACCAAGTGTCTGCAAAAATGGGAGATTGTTCGACTCAGCGGATGTTGAGTGAAGTCGGCTGGCAACAGTCACGGACGATCGGTCAAGCTTTTGAAGCGTTGAAGATTCCTGTGGGTCAAGTTTACTCTAGTGAGTATTGCCGTGCTTGGCAGACAGCAGATATTGCATTTGGTCGCACTGAAAAGAGAGCAGCCTTGAATTTTCCACCTGCTGAAGATTACACCGAAGCCCAGAAAGCCCAGATGCGAACTGCGGTGATGCCATTCCTCATGACTACGCCTGCTGACGGAACCAATACGGTGGTTGTGGGTCACGACGACGTGTTTGATGCGGCAACAGGAATTTATCCAGAGCCTCAAGGTGTTGCATACATTGTGAAGCCAGATGGCAAGGGTAAGTTTGAACTCGTTGCTAATATGTTGCCTGAAGAATGGGCAAAAATGGCACAGTAAATTCAGTTATCAGGGAGCAGGGAGCAGGGAGCGCACGAGCAGTTATCAGTGACTCCTGACCAGCGACCAGTGAAGAATAGGGTGTGGGGTGTATCGAGCAGGAAATTTTGAATTTTGAATTGCTCCCCTTATCCTTTCCCTCACTCCTCACTCCTCGCTCCTCACTCCTTCTTACAGCATTGCGATCGCCATGATTCTGTGTATTGGAAATATTCTTAACCCTACGGAGCTAGAAACGACGATCGCCAAACTGGAGATGGCTGAGTTCGTGGACGGTAAAGCTACAGCTGGCTGGCACGCCCGCCAGGTCAAACACAATACCCAACTTCCTCAGAGTTCGCCCGCACTGGCAAGTGTGCGAGATATCATCAATGCAGCTTTACAGCGGCACGCCTTATTCCAAATGGCGGTGCGTCCCTATATCGTTCGTCTGGTAACTATCAGTCGCTACGATATCGGCATGTCTTACGGCACTCATGTTGATAATGCTCTGATGTACGATCCTTTGATGCGATCGGATGTATCGATGACATTATTTCTCAGTAATCCTACCACTTACGAAGGGGGAGAACTGATAATAGAGAGTACCCAGGGAGAGGTAGCATTTAAGTTGCCTGCGGGGTCGGCGATCGTTTATCCTTCATCAACGTTGCACCGCGTGGAAGCCGTGACTCAAGGCGTGCGTCTAGCAGCAGTCACCTGGATTCAAAGTTTGGTACGCGATCCTCAGCAGCGAGAAATTTTGTTCGATCTCGATACGGCACGTCAAACGCTGTTTGAAGCCTCCGGCAAAACGCCCGTATTCGATTTGATTTCTAAAAGCCATGCCAATCTCTTACGCCAGTGGACGGAGTTTTGAGCTAATGCAAAAATTTTTTAAAAGTCTGTACCTATTAATGACATTATTATTATTAAATCAAAATTGCGATCGCGAGAACGTAAGCTAGAAGGATTTATGAGCAAGATGACTCGTCGCACCTTTTTGGGTGCTAGTGCTGGTGCTGCTGCGGCAACTGTGACAATCGGGACGTGGGGGCTGGGAGCGTCAGCCCAAACAGGTGGCAATCGAGTAGTCAATCTCTATTCAGCACGTCATTACGATGCAGATAGTGAAATCTATCAAGCTTTTGCAGATGCTACGGGAATTCAGGTGAACCTAATTGAAGGTGAAGCCGATCCGCTGATCGAGCGGATTAGAAGTGAGGGAGCCAATAGTCCAGCAGATGTTTTAGTGACGGTTGATGCAGGGCGTTTGTGGCGGGCAGAACAAGCAGGGCTGTTTCAACCTGTTAAATCGGCGCTCTTGACCAAGGCTATTCCCAAAAACCTGTGTCATCCCGATGGTCTGTGGTTCGGCTTCTCGAAGCGGGCGCGGGTGATTATGTATGACAAAACCAAGGTAAAACCAGCAGACTTGTCTACATACGAAGACTTGACAAACCCAAAATGGCGCGGTCAGATTTTAGTACGACCGTCCAATAATGTTTACAACCAATCTTTAGTAGGTTCGATTTTAGCGGCTAATGGTGAGTCCAAAACGGAAGCTTGGGTACGGGGGCTAGTAGCAAACTTTGCCCGTCCAGCTCAAGGCAACGATGTCGGACAAATTCAAGCCTGCGCTGCTGGGGTGGGGAGCTTAGCAATTTGCAATACCTATTACCTAGCACGAATTGCAGCTTCCGATAAACCTGCCGATCGCGCCGTTGCTGAAAAAATTGGCGTGTTTTTCCCCAACCAAAAGGGTCGCGGTACTCACGTCAATATTAGCGGTGGTGGATTGGTCAAGACCTCTCCCAACAAAGAAAACGCAATTAAATTCCTTGAATTTCTGGCAAGTTCTCGCGCTCAGGAAATTTTTGCGAAAAGTAATCACGAATATCCAGTCGTAGCCGGTGTTGCAGTCGATCCGATTTTGGCAAGCTACGGGAAATTTAAGGAAGATTCGCTCAATGCGGCTGTGTTTGGTCGCAATGGTGCAACAGCTCTACAAATTATGGATCGAGCTGGGTGGAAATAACGCGGGTAGATTTGAACTGATGGATTCCCTATGCTGTCCCGAGTGGACAGCGTAGGGTTTCATTCAATCAATCTGTACAAAAAGAAATCTGCTTGTTGTTAACCGAAATAATTTTATCCAATCGAATTTCTGTACCATTATTCATCCTCAGAAAGTCAGCTTGGTTTGCAGCATAAACATCCACAATGAGACCTTCAATTTCAACTGATTCACCAGCTGCATTACGATATACAATCCGACATGATTGGCGCAAGGTTGCTAATGCTTCTAGCTCATCGTGAAACCCGCAATCAATAAGAATATATTTGTCCACGATCCTTTGGGTGTATGGCGTACGGTTTAAAAACTTGAGTTACGCACTTGAGGTTTCAGATCTCGACGATCCCCCCTAGCCCCCCTTAAAAAGGGGGGAATAAAGCCCCCTTTTTAAGGGGGTTGGGGGATCGATTGCGTAACTCCTGAAAAACTTGAGTGTTATATAGTTTCTAACAACATAGACAAGTATGTCACGCCGCTAGTTTGCTCGGTGTTACCCGAACTGGGACAACTACAAGTTTCTTTATCCCTCTGCAAATGCGTTAGGGATTGCTTTTCGCATGATAATGACCCGTTTACGTCGCTACTGAAATTCTTCAAGCAGTTTTACAACTACCATCGGCATCACCAAGGTTTGAGCGATCGAACACCAATGGCAGTCGATCGAAAAGAATACATGACTCATGCTGCAACACGTATGTTAATTTGACCTGTCATGACAATTAACTACTAACCAACGGATTTCAACATTTCTGGTAATCTCAGATATAAGTAAAGCAGTGGGGTCAGTGTAGTATCGGTATGAACTTTGACCAAGCACTTGAAATAACGAATAAAGTTGTGTTTGCCCAGTGGGGCAGGCAGCTGAGTGACGTGGAAACTGCTATTCTCATGGGTGCTTGGCAAAGTCAGACCTACGAGCAGACTGCTGAGGCTGCGGGTTATTCTGTCAGTTACTTGACGCGCGATGTCGGTCCCAAATTCTGGAAGCTCTTGAGCAAAGCTTTAGGAGAAAATGTCAGTAAAACCAACTTTCGCGCCGCCTTAGAGCGTCAGTGGCGTGAGTCGATGCATGAATCTCAAGGGCAAAAAGGGAAAGAGGTACAAAGTGCATCTATTAGCCCCAAGCCTGACTTTTTAGAATTTCCTGGCGGTCCAGTACCGCTTGATTCTCTGTTTTACATCGAGCGTCCGCCGATTGAAGAACTCGCCTATGCCCAAATTAGCAAACCTGGAAGCCTACTGCGACTTAAAGCTCCTAGGCAGATGGGAAAAACATCCCTGATGCATAGAATTTTGGCTCATGCCAAACAGCAAGGGTTCCACACCGTGCTGTTAAGCTTGCAGCGAGCAGACAGTAGCATTTTCACGTCCTTAGATAAATTCTTACGCTGGTTGTGTGCTAACGTTAGCCGTCAGTTGAATTTAGAGCCGAGGTTGGATGACTATTGGGATGAGGATATTGGCAGTAAAGTCAGCTGCTCGATTTATTTCCAGGAATTTTTACTGGCAGAAATTGACTCTCCAATGGTTTTGGCTTTGGATGAAGTCAATCGGATTTTCGAGTATCCTGAAATCTCTAGCGATTTCCTGCCACTGCTGCGCTCCTGGTATGAAGATGCCTCGGAATTAGAAATCTGGAAAAAACTCCGACTGGTGGTAGTTCATGCTACGGAAGCTTATATCCCTTTAGATATCAATCAATCTCCTTTTAATGTTGGATTACCAATTAAATTACCAGAATTTAGTTTGGAGCAAGCGCAGGAGCTGGCAGTACGTCATCGTCTGGATTGGAGTAAGAGCGAGGAGGGGGTGAAAAATCTAGCTCTTTTGCTAACAATGGTGGGGGGACATCCCTATCTGATCCGCATTGCGCTCTATCATTTGGCACGCCAGGAGGTGAGCCTAAACCAACTCCTACAAACTGCTCCTACAGTTTCTGGAGTCTATAGCGATCGCTTACGGCATCACCTTGCTAATCTCCAAGAGCATCCCGAACTAGCGACAGCATTCAAGCGAGTCGTAACATCCAATGAACCCGTGCAATTAGAAGCGATCGCTGCCTATAAATTAGAAAGTATGGGATTAGTCAAGCTGGAGGGAAATTTGGCAACGCCCAGCTGTGAGTTGTATCGATTGTATTTCCGCGAGCAATTAGGCTAAGCCTATGAACGCATACGAATATCAAGTTGGTGGTAGTCTCAAAATGGATGCTCCTAGCTACGTGGAGCGACAGGCTGACGCTGAACTGTATCATGCATTGCTTAGAGGTGAGTTTTGTTATGTTTTTAGCTCCCGACAAATGGGCAAATCTAGCCTGCGACTAAGAACTCGGCATCGGTTAGAAGCAGGAGGTTTCAGGTGTGCCTCTATCGATATGACGCGGATCGGCAGTGAAAATATTACTCCCGCTCAGTGGTACAAAGGTGTAATGGTCGATCTGTTAAGAGGCTTCAATCTCTTTGGTAAAATCAATTTCAAAGCTTGGTGGCAAGAACGAGAAGATTTATCTCTACTTCAGCGATTCAGCCAGTTTATCGAAGACATTTTGTTAGTCCAAATTCAGAGCGAGAAAATCTTTATTTTTATTGATGAAATTGATAGTGTACTGGGACTTAATTTCCCAACTGAAGATTTTTTTGCCTTGATTCGAGCTTGCTACAACCAGCGAGCGGAAAATCCAGAATACAATCGCCTCACCTGGGCGCTATTTGGGGTAGCAACGCCTTCAGATTTGATTGCCGATCGCCATCGAACTCCATTTAATATCGGTAAATCTATCGATCTGCATGGCTTCGATCTATCAGAAGTCCAACCGCTAGCAGCTGGCTTAGAGGATAAGGTAGCCAATCCGATATCTGTACTCAAAGATATCTTGGCGTGGACGGACGGACAGCCATTTCTGACTCAGAAACTTTGTCAAATTGCAATTCAGGAAAGGATGAGTGGGAGTCAAGACTTACAGGAATCTACAAGTCTAGAAGGCGAAGACCGATTCAAGTTAGATTACCATCTACCGATCGTGAATTATCATCTGATCCGTTTTTATTACCAATTCCCGCCATTAATCTTAGAAAAACTCGTCAGAATCCACATTATTGAAAATTGGGAAGCGAAGGACGAGCCAGAGCATTTGAAGACGATCCGCGATCGCTTGCTGCGAAACGAACAGCGGGCTAGTGCTTTGCTAGGCATCTATCAGCAAATTTTACAAGGGGTTGAAATCCCTGTAGATGACTCTCAAGAGCAAATCGAGTTGTTGTTATCGGGTTTGGTTGTCAAGCACCAAGGACAATTGCAAGTCAAGAACCGCATCTATCAAGAAGTATTTAATCAAACTTGGGTAGAAAAACAATTGGCAAAACTGCGACCTTACTCCCAGGCGTTAGATGCTTGGTCGATCTCACAAAGACACGACTTTTCGCGGTTGTTGCGCGGGCAAGCCTTAGTTGAAGCTCAAGCTTGGTCGCAGGGTAAAAGTTTGAGTGAATTGGATTATCAGTTTTTAGCAGCAAGCCAAGAATGCGATCGCCGAGAAGTTGAGACGCGATTGGAAGCAGAACGGACTCAAGAAATCGCTGCGCGACTGTTGCAAGAGCGAAAAGCTGCCAGATTCCAAAAGTTATTTTTAGGCACTTTATGTTTGGTCTTGGCGATCGCTTTAGGATTGGGGGTAGCAACTTTCTTTCAGTCCCATTGGTGCGCGGTTGCGTTTTGATAGGCGATGAGCTGAGAAATAATTTCCACGGGAGTCAGAGCGATCGTCTTCTGTGCGATCGCTAAATTGCGTTACAAAAATTCGCTCAAACATGAGCTGTCTGGTTGTAAATAGTTATTATTGCTAGTTGTTATAGTTCTCTTAACAAAAAAATCTATAAATTTCGACCTGTTTTTTTTAGCGTTTGGTATTTTTTTACTTAAGTCGTAGTTTAAATGCCTCATAATTTCATAGAACTTATTAATTGGGTACGTACTTGGCGATCGCAGCGCACGAACTTTCGCTGGCGATACCCATTCATAACGATC
>NZ_JBOFLP010000194.1:0-12011 GCF_051657925.1 Chroococcidiopsis sp. | reverse complement strand
TAGGGGTTAAGGGTTAGGCGCTAAGGAACAGATTGCCCTGCTCCCTGCTCTCTACTCCCTGCTCTCTCACTTAAGGCATTTCACTTAAAGTCCAATAATTATTCAGCGTTGCCATGACTTGGACAAAGTTATCGAACGTAACTGGTTTGAGAATATATCCAGCGACATTCAGGTTGTAAGCCTCAACTTTATCTCTGTCTTCATTAGATGTCGTCAACATAACGACAGGGATCTGCTTGAGATTCGCATCACCTCGCAATTCTCGTAAAAATTCAATTCCATTCATTCTGGGCATGTTTAAATCTAATAAAATTAATCGCCGCTCTTGCGGGATTGGCGATGGTTTGCCTTCACTTCCTCGTAAGATTGACAACGCTTCTATCCCATCACTAGCTGTGTAGAGTGAATTGGTAATGTTATTTTTCTTAAACGCTCTTTTTACGTTCATGACATCCACTTCGTCATCCTCGACAAGCAGAATATGAATCATTTTGTCTTTCATTATGAAGTTTTATATATTCCATCTTGACTAAAATTGGAGCCTATACACCTCAATCTTTGGAGGGGTTAGGAGTGAGGAGCGAGAGGCGAGGGAAGAAGAATTTGAGAGGCAAGGAGGACAAGGAAGTAGCGGAGCAGAGGGGCTTCAGGGGCAGAGGAGCAATCCAAAATCCAAAATCTCATAGCCATTCTTCCCGAGTCCACAATTCCCTCACTCCTCACTTCTTCCAAGTAAAATAAAAAGCTGCCCCTTGTCCTGGCTGTGATTTTAGCCGAATAGTACCTCCTTGTTGTTCGACAATTTTTTTGACGATCGCTAAGCCGATTCCCGTGCTTTCGATTGTGTCACGGGGCGACAGAGTTTGGAAGATACCAAATACCTTGTCGTGATACTCGGGCGCAATTCCGTCCCCATCATCGGCTACGACAAATTCATAATGTGAGGCATACTCTTGCACGGAAATACTGACTTTGCCATCCTGCCTGGGGTGGTATTTAATGGCGTTGCTAATTAAATTAGTAAAGACTTGTTGTAAAGGCAATTTTTCAGTCAGAATTGTTGGCATGGGTGCAATTTCAATTGAGCATGTTTCAGGTGGAGAGAGGGAGTCAACAACCTCTGCTAACAAATCTCCTACAGAAACTTCAGATTTTTGTGTGTCCAACCGTCCGACGCGAGAATATTGCAACAATCCGTTAATTAAGGCTTCCATGCGATGGACGCGCCCCCGTAGTAGGTTCATTTGGTGGCGCGTGTCTGCTGTCAGTTTGTCTGATAGATCTTCTTCAATCCATTCTGATAAGTTGGCGATCGCTCTCAATGGTGCTTTGAGATCGTGAGAAGCAACGTAAGCAAACTGATCTAATTCTTGATTGCGCTTTTCTAACGTCACGTTAGTTTGCGCTAGCACGGTTGTGAGATAAGTTAATTCCTCTGCCCGCGTTTTGAGTGCGTCTTCCGAAACTTTGCGATCGCTAATATCCAAACAGCAGCCAATATATCCGGCAAAACTCCCGTCGGGGGTAAACCGAGGACTGCCTTTTTCAAAGATCCAACGGTACTTACCATCCGCCCGTCGCAGGCGAAATTCGTGCGCGAACTCTTGCCGACTGTGAAAAGCTGATAAATAAGTTTCCACGCAACGAGAGACATCTTGAGGGTGTACTGCTTCTATCCAGCCTTCACCTAATTCCTCTTTTAAGCTGCATCCGGTAAAATTTAACCAAGACTGATTGGCAAACTCCCACAAACTGTCAGTCCCAGCCATCCAGATCATTACGGGTGCGCCGTCTGCCATCGTGCGAAATCGAGCTTCGCTTTCCCGCAATTCTGCTTCTGCTTGCTTGGCTGCGGTGATATCCAACATCAATCCCCGCAGTTGAGATTTTCTCTCGCGATCGCGGGCAAAGTGCAGGCGATCGCGCAACCACACCACACGTCCATCTGCGGCTATGCAGCGGTATTCCAAACTACAATCAAGACCTAGCTTTTTCTGGTGGTAAGATTGTACTACCATTGCCCGATCTTCAGGGTGAATGAGATTCTGCCAAAAGTTCGGCTGCTGTAGCCACTGCTCCACAGGGTAGCCTAAAATTTCTGCTGCACTTTGACTGACGAAGGTAAATCGCGCCGTTGCTGGATCGTATTCCCAAACAATCGTGTCCTCCAGCCCGTTGACTAAATCCTGAAATCTCTGTTGTACGGCTTCTAGTTGCGCTGTTTTTCTTGGTGTCTTTGCCGATTCCGGCTCGGTCGATTTTACTTCGGTTCGATCTCTACAAGTGACTTGCCGATCTGGTACGTTACTCTCTTCTGGGATAACTTGTTCTTGCCACCAATAATAGTTTCCATCTGCTGCCAAAACTCTGTAGGAGACAGTGTAAGCCTGCTGGCAAGCGATCGCTTGCTGCCGTTGCTGGTAATAGCGATCGCGATCTTCAGGATGGATGGTCTGCCAAAGTTCCCCAGGAACTGTTTCTATTTGGCTCATTTAGTTTTTGACTGTATTAGCAACTTTATTTTCATGCTAGAAAAAATTTTATGACACTGTTCGATTAATAAAATTTATCCAACCAGTATCTCAGTTAAAATATTAACTTACTAGAGTGGGATGGAAGGATAAAATCTAAATATTAGAATTTCCAAAAACTCTTTTTGTATAAGTCTTTCCGGCAGTCTTTAATAAAAATTGTCGTCCTTTATGCCAAAAAATTTACAACTATTGTAGAATTAAGTTTTATTATAAGTTTAAGCTAAAATACCTCAAGTTTAAAAAAAATTAAAATCAAGAGAAAAGCCAAAAGTTCTCTCTTGAGGGGGATGAAAAAAACTGGGTAAAAGTATTAAAGCCATAAGTAGAGGTTTTTGCAGGATAGCAAAAGATCGTCTAGGCAATGATAGAGCATGAAAGCTGATGAGGATGGCAATGTAAATAAAAGTACTAAGATTGAATTGTTGAACAAAGCTAGAGTTAAAAACTTACTTGATATAGCACTCCTACAAGAGTTTATGGAATGGCTAGAGCAGTGAGTCAGGGCTGCGATCTACCTCGCTTTGAATCCCACTTGACTTTCAGTTGTAGGACACGCAGCCAAAGCATCATCTGTCATTTAGTACCAGACCAATGACAAATGACCAATGACAAATGAACAATGTAAAAAACATGAGTAAAATTCGCGTTGCTTTAATTGAAGACCACGACCTCACTCGCGTCGGGATCAGAACAGCACTACAACAGCGGCAAGAACTTGAAGTAGTAGGCGAAGCTGCCAACGCTAGCGACGGTTTGCAGTTATTAGAAACAGCCCGTCCCGATATTGCGATTGTAGATATCGGGTTACCTGATAAAGATGGCATTGAACTAACTAGGGAGATTAAGGCAGCCGCAAGCGAGGGAGAAGGATTCACTACCAAAGTTTTGATCTTGACTTTGCGAGACAATCGAGAAGCAGTGTTAGCTGCTTTTGCGGCGGGGGCTGATTCTTATTGTATGAAGGATATTAGTTTCGATAACTTACTAGAAGCATTGCGCGTCACCCACAGTGGTAATGCTTGGATCGATCCCGCGATCGCCCGTATTGTTTTACAGCAAGTCAAACCCGCACCTGCCGAAGTTCCTGCTGCTGTAGTCGCTGAAGTTAGTAAAGAAGACAAAGACAACAAAACTGTTGCTATCCATGCAGCTGATGAAGACTACGACCAAATGTTAGCTGCTTACCCCCTCACCGAAAGGGAATTAGAGGTATTGCAACTCATTGTAGAAGGTTGTAGTAATGCTGTAATTGCGGAAAAACTATACATTACCGTTGGTACGGTAAAAACCCACGTCCGCAACATTCTGAACAAACTCTGCGCCGATGACCGCACCCAAGCCGCAGTCCGCGCCCTGAGATCTGGGCTAGTTGGCTAGGTTTTTGTAGAGACGCGATATATCGCGTCTCTATAGAGAAATATTTAAAAAAGTTCAACTTATAGTAATACTTACTATAAATTTTGTTAAGTTAGGTTTATCAATCGGTAGTGAATGTCTAATAGTGGGGTAAAGGGTTGCATAGCAAGGTCATAAACAGGCAAGTGCTAAGTTTCTAACCTAACGACAAGCTATGCGATCGCTTGAAATTGGGCGTAAGATTCAGAACCCAGATATACCCATGACACAGTTATTTGCTTTGTCTTTGCGCTACCGTCTTGATGATGAACTACCCTGGTTGGAAGCAATCGATCCTAGCCGTCACTACTGGATTGCTGTTAATGGCGATCGCAGCGCGATCGTAGCAATTCCAGGGCTAACAGTCTCCTCTTTTGACGAGTTCAAGCAAGCAATTCGGCAATTTAGAGCCTTGCAAGCAGGGGAACAAATGTCTGTAGCACGGGCAGCCAGTGCTTGTACTGTTTACTGTATCAGTTCTAACTGCTATGCCATCTCAGTAAAGGTGAATGGTGCTGCTGTATGGCACTTATTCGATTATGAAACTTTAGAGAGTCTGCTAATGACTGCATATCCAGACTGGCAATGCAGCCCTAAAGGTATCGAAATGGGTCGCCAACTCCTAGCAAAATCTTTTCAGATGGTGGTTAGTGGCTAGTAGTAGATAGGGTGTAGGGTGTAGTGGATTGATAACTGATAACTGACAACTGATAACTGACAACTGTTCCCTTCCTATCGCTTCAAACTCAACAACTCCTGCGGTGAGGCTAAGAGTTTGATTTTGGTGGTAGCAATTTTTTGCTGAGAATTGAGTAAAAAGAACCAAGAAACGTTCACGCCAAACAGAGGGGTTTGCACTTTCCCCACGACTTGCACTTCCAAATCGCCATTTTCCACAACCTGGGAAATTCCTCGCTCTGGCTCCAACTTCATCCCCTGAGCTTCCCGCTGCAAGAAGGTAGCGATCGCCTCTCGTCCCAAAATTCCTTCTTCAAAAGGAGGATACATCACTCCATCTGTAGCGAATAAATTTGCACAGGTTTGATAATTTTCTGTATTTAAAGTGTCAAAGTAACGAATAATTGTAGATTCTGTAATTCCTTCTATTTGCCGTACCGTATCCTGCGGCGATCGCGTTGATGCTTCCATGCGATTCATTCATCCCTCTCGATAAAAACAGCTCACTCTTAACGCTCACGATCGCACATAAGAGCAGCTCAAAACCTGCCCCTATAGAAGGATTCTAGAATTTGTCATTCGTGATTCGTCATCACTCATTTGGGTGTACTATCCAAATGACCAATGACCAATGACCAATGACCAATGACTAACTTAACCAGCGACCAAATCAAACAAAAAGCCTTAGAATTGGGGTTTCACAAAGTCGGCATTGCCGCAGTGGAAGCAGTAGGCACTGCGGAGCGGCAGAGGTTGCAAGCTTGGCTGCAACTGGGATACCAAGCAGACATGGCATGGATGGCAAACCCCAAGCGCGAGGATATTCGTTTAGTCATGCCAGAAGTGCGATCGCTAATTTGCGTGGCGCTCAACTATTACACTCCTCACCAGCATTCTACAGATCCAACAAATGCAAAAATTTCTCGTTATGGCTGGGGTAGAGATTATCACAAGGTATTGCATAAAAAGCTCAAAGCCTTGAGTCAGTGGTTGCGATCGCAAGCAGCAGATATCCAAACGCGGTTCTATGCTGATACGGGACCAATTCAAGATAAAGCGTGGGCGCAACAGGCAGGTATCGGTTGGATTGCTAAAAATGGTAATGTGATTACACGAGAATATGGTTCTTGGGTATTTTTGGGTGAAGTGCTGACTGACTTAGTTTTGATCCCAGATCGACCCCATACGCAACATTGCGGTAATTGTACTCGCTGCATAGAGGCATGTCCCACACAAGCAATTACGCAGCCTTTTATCGTCGATGCCAATCGCTGCATTGCTTATCATACAATCGAAAATCGTGCCGAACAGTTACCTGAAGCGATCGCTTCCCGTCTTGATGGTTGGGTAGCTGGTTGCGATATTTGTCAAGATGTTTGTCCTTGGAACCAGCGTTTTGCTCGCACGACAGACATTAACGAATTTCATCCTTATGCACACAATCTCGCACCAAAACTCACAGAACTAGCAACAATAGAAGACGGCGAGTGGGATCGGCGCTTTACAGGTTCAGCCTTGCGGCGGGTCAAACCCGAAATGCTGAGAAGGAACGCCCGTGCTAATCTTGAATCGTCGGCTACGATTGTTTATTCCGATTCACTGTAATGACCATTAAGGTGATATTTTTTGATTTTGACGGTACTATTGCCGATACACTTCACTCCATTGTCGGTATTACTAATCGCTTAGCTATAGAATTCGGACATAAACCCATCAGCACCGCAGAAATTACTCAGATTAAAAACCTGAGTTCGCGTCAAATTATCAAACAATCAGGCATTTCAATTCTCAAATTTCCCCTGTTAGTTGCTAAAGTCAAATCAGAGCTGAATGCAGAAATTTCTAAAATTCAACCTTTTCCCGAGATTAAAGAAACTCTACTCGAATTGAGAAAACGAGTCGATAAAGTCGGCATCCTGAGTTCTAACTCTAAAGATAATATTTTTGCTTTTTTGGAACTCAATGATATGGATTATTTATTTGATTTTATTTATACAGAAGCCGCTCTCTTCAGTAAAAGTAGAGTCATCAAAAAGATTTTGAAGCAAGAGAAGATTGCACCGTCAGAGAGTGTCTATGTCGGAGATGAAACCAGAGACATAGAAGCAGCAAAAAGAAGTAAAGTTACTGCGATCGCTGTTAGTTGGGGTTTCAACTCCGCCGCAGCCCTGGAACAATATCAGCCCGATTTTCTCATCCACCAACCAGCAGAACTCATTACGGCGATCGATAAGTTAAATACGAGTTGTTAATTAACGGTTGACAGTTAACTGATAACTGATAACTGTACGGGCGGGTTTCGAACGAAGATGATGGCTAAAGCCCATGAATCTGCTGGCTAAACCCGCCCCTACGACAACTGATAACTGATAACTGTACGGGCGGGTTTCGAACGAAGATGATGGCTAAAGCCCGTGAATCTGCTGGCTAAACCCGCCCCTACGACAACTGATTAACTGATAACTGCCTACTCCTCGTCTGTTTCCATTTCTGCCATCAGGCTGACTCGATCGATCGCAAATCCTAATTGCGTCGCTAACTGAACAAATAAGTCAATTTCTTCCTGTTGCCAATTTCTCGGTTCGGAACAGTGATGGGCAATCAACAATCCTAGTAACTCATTGTTTTTCAAGATTGGTGCTACCAAATTAGCTTTAACTGCAAACTGCTCTAATAATCGGCGATAGCAGTCTTCAACTCGTCCCTCTTGGTAAATATCATCAATGACTGTGACATGACCTTGCTTGTATATTTCGGCATACTTTTCTCTCATGCAAGGATCGTCAATTCTCACTCTTAAAGTTTGGGGCCAGCCTGAGGCAACAGACTCTGCCACGACAATGCCATCCCAATTAGTAGAATCTAGACCGTAAACGACGACGCGATCGGTTTTGATCGCACGCCTGACTTCTTTCACAGCAGTTTTCAGTAACTCTTCTAAAAATTGAGCTTGCTGAATTCGCAAAGTAATTTCTGTGAGTAAATCGGCACGTTCGGCATCGGCTTCCTGCTTTTCTAAAAATGCAACTTGTTCGGATGCTACTCCTACCTGTTTTGCCAAATTGGAGAATAATTCAACTTCCTGAGGCAGCCAAACTCTAGGTTCAGAACATTGATTAACAATCAATAAACCAAATAGTTGACCGTTTTTGGTAATTGGCGCTACCATCTGCGCTTTGATCGCAAACTGTTCTAACAATTTAATATGACAATCTGTTAGTTCTCCTCCATAAATATCGTGATTCACGCAAATTCGACCATTGATATACTTTTCTACACCCTCATTCGACTCGGAAAAATACGTATCGGTAACTTTAATCTTTAAGCAGGAAGGTAAGCCAGGTAAAACAGATTCAGCGACAACACTACCACTCCAGTCAGGATTAAATCGATAAACGAAAACTCGATCGGCACTGAGGGCGCGCCGTATTTCCTTCGTAGCGGTTTTTAATAACTCGTTGAGATATTGTGCTTGTCGAAATTTGAGCGAAATTTCTGTCGCTATTTTAGCTGACTCAATCGTGGCAATTTGTTGATAGCTAACATCAACCTTTTCTAATGCTGCACTATTGAGAATTGCTAGCGGAGAGTACGATTCATCCGGTTCTAATTTCGGCTTGTCATCTGCATCGACAACAGATTTTGCTGGACGCATGGCACGATTGGCAAAAAAAGCAGTCAACAAACCAATTAGTAGCAGCGATGCGACAACAGTTTCGATTAAAAGAGTCACTGGCAGCTGACTGGGAGAATCAGCCAGGTCTGGATTGTCCACGCGGGCTTCAGCTTGGGCATTAAACTGCGGGACTACGCGATCGTCAGCTTGCGCAAGGGTTTTGTCAGTCAAAACTGGCAAAATACCAATGGCAACAATTAACGCTACGATCTTGGTTCTAAAATTGCTTTTTTGCCACCAAAGGCGATGTTTGGGAAGCTGAGTTGCTGGGTCTGGATTATTGCGGCAAGATGGCGGATAATTATCTCTAGAGTCGTGAATTTTTATACTGCTAAAATTATTATCCTGGATACATTTAGAGGTAGTGGTACGGCTACGGGTGGAATACTGTTCGGCAAAATGGAAAGGAATTTGACTCATTGTGCGCTCGCTTGGCTAATACTCTGAAAACTGCTGCCGAAAAAACTTTCACATTTAGCATCTTGAGGTCATTTTTAAATTTTTGCAATACTTTTCAACATAGGTAGCCGCATTTAGCTTTTTAAATTTAGACATATGTACTTACTTCTCGGTCAACTTGTTTATACCAGCTTTGCAGGCAAAGGATTCAAAACTGTTTGCAGTCCGCAGGTTTCGCCAGAAATTCAGCAAGCTTTCTTGCAACATGTCGTTTCCCAACATTGGGATTCTTACAATCCTCCAGAACCCAAATATCGTGCGGCTTACATATATCAAATCGACTCAGAGCAAACTTTGTTTGGCTGGTTATACAACGATGGCGTGGACGAGCTAGGACGCGGCAACGTACCATATTTTATTTGTTATTACATTTCAGAACCACTGTTTGATTTTCAACTAGCAAATATATTTACTTGTTTGGAGCGAGGACCAGTAACAATCTTAGATCGACATCAGCCTCGCGCATATATAAAAACCAAGGTTTTATCAAATTTGTGGGACTACCAACCAGCAAAAGCAGGGGTGTCAACTCCTCTGTACCTGCGACAGCAAAGCTATACAGACTTGCGTCAAGGAAATTTGTTGGAGCTATTTGTGCCGATTGACGCACAGGAAAGTGCCGTCGATTTCCCAGAAAGAACTTACGAGCAGCAAATGGCGCATCTCTCTATTTATACTAGTTATGCAATTGATGGCTTAGAGCTTGAACCGGGACATGTTCTTACAGCAGATGCTGCGACTATTGCAGTCGATCCGATCGCCTCTAAGAGTCAGTCAAAACCCAAGTTACCGTTGTATCAGTTCTACAAACAAACATTAGGAAAAGATCGAGAGTCAGAAAGTTTGATTCAGAAGGATTCGACAAATTTATTATCTAAATACAAAAAAAATTCGACTGCCAGCCGCGATCGCCACTCTATGTCGGCAAATTCTAACTCCGGTCGCTTGGCATTAGCAGGAAATAACTTCTCCCCAGTCGATTTGAAGCCGTTGGCATTAGGACAAACAGTTAATAATAACGCCGAACGCCTGACTTGGGGTTATAAAAACTCTCAACTTTGGCTCAAAGTTGGCATTTTAGCAAGTGCGGTAGCGCTCGGGTTTTCGCTATACGGTCTGATGCATTCGGGTATGTCTAATACCGATTCGCGAGTCTACGTAGCATCGCAAGTCAAGCGCGATCGAAACTACAAAGCCTTGGCAGCAGTTCCTAACGTCCCTTCAGGTACGTTTCGATATGGTGGCTCTACCACTTTTGCGCCACTGCGATCGCCCACAACTGTCGCGACGATTGCCCAAGCTCAGCCACAATTTGATCTACTCTACACCGATCCTTATAAAAATAGACATGGCTCTACCGTAGGCATCCAAATGTTGCTAACAGGTAAACTCAGCTTCGCACAGTCTTCTCGCCCGATTCGAGCGGCAGAATTAAGACAAGCCCAACGGCTCGGTTTTACTCTAGAACAAATTCCCGTGGCGATCGATGGCATTGCTCTATATGCCAATCCTCAAGTTGCCGTTACTGGATTAACGCTGTCCCAAGTTAAAGATATTTTCACTGGGAAGATCGTAAACTGGAAACAACTCGGTGGTTCGGATTTACCGATCGTACCCATTAGCCGCGATCCTCAAGTCAGCGGTACTGCTGATTTTCTGCAAGAAAAAGTTCTGGCAGAAGAAAACTTTGGCTCCAACGTGCGATTAGTTAACACGACAACCGATGCTATCCGTACCGTCGCCAAAACTCCAGGCGGAATCAGCTACGCTACTGCCTCAGAAGCAGTTCGCCAGCAGAGCATAGATCCTATTTCTTTAGCAACCATCTCTCCCTTGCCACTGGCTGCAAGTAACGGTGGCTTTGTTTCTCCTTTCGATCTCCAGCGCAAAAATGTCGCTAATACTACAGCTTTTGCTAACGGTACTTATCCCTTAACTCGTCGCCTTTACATCATCGTCAAGCGAGATGGCAGCGTTGACGAACGCGCTGGGATTGCCTACACAAATTTAGTGTTTTCTGAAGAAGGACAGCAACTCGTGGAGCAAGCCGGTTTTGCCCCCTTGCGCTTACGCTGAGATTTTACCTTCTAAATACTCGCAAAAGTGAAAAAAATCTATTTTTTTACGTCTGGAGATTTCTTTTATCAGATAAACTTTTTTTATCTAAAGATATTAGCTTTTACGAATTGTCTAGCCTGCCTCTAATGCTTAATGAAGACTCTAAGTTTTTTCTTTAAAACAGTGGACTGGCTGATGGCTTGCCACTATGCTCGAAAGAGAGGGTTTGTCAGCCTAATAACCGCCAACAACTGTTTTATTCAAATGCAAGACATTATAGAGACACACGGCTGCGAACTTCTAGAACGCGCTATATGCAATCTCTTTAGAGTCTAAATGTGCGTTTTTAGGAGCAGCATCAGAATTGCAGGTAGATTGACCGCAATTACATTTATTCTGCCGTCGCAGCAAAATCAAGTGTAATCCTTGGAGTTATTTGCTAGCGATGCAGTGAATAGTGATGTATGGTATTTAACTTTCAGGAATAATAACTTAGTGGTATGCTGCTGCTAATCAATCTCACGTAACAATTAAGCTAATGTTACAAAAACTCTAGAGCCAAAAAAAACTATGTCAGTGAAACTTCGCAAGCAGCATCTAACCGTGTTACCTCAAAACTCACCAAAAAATAGAACATTTAATCTTTTAAGCATTGGGCAAAGAGGCGTAGGAAAAACGGTTTTCCTCGTCGGTAGCTATACGGAGCTACAGACTGAAAGTTCCAAAAAGCAACCGCACAAATTATGGTTTGAATGCCAAGACAACCAGGTAAAGGAAAACGTAGATAAAATTCTTAAATATATAGACCAGACGGATCAGTATCCACCACCGACGATGAAAATCGTCAACTTCAGCTTTAACCTAAAACGACAAAGCTTGTGGGGTGAAAAAACAGTATGCCATTTCCGCTGGAATGATATCCCTGGAGAAATCTGCGACGTTCACAACTCTGATTTTCGCGAACTCGTGTTTAACTCGCATGGCTGCTGCGTGTTTATTGATGCCTACGCTCTCAGGCACAGCGATGCTTACATTCAAGTATTGGAAAATATTTTCGAGCAAGTCATGGCATTGACGAGCTTGGTTTATCTCAATGGATTAAATTATCCATTAGCTATAGTGCTAACTAAGTACGATCTATTAGAATCTAATGCAGCAACTCAAAAAGTCATAAAAAATAAATTAGAACCTTTGATCGCTCATCTCAATAC
>NZ_JBOFLP010000193.1:0-3960 GCF_051657925.1 Chroococcidiopsis sp. | reverse complement strand
AAACTTCAGGACTCTCCAGCCAAAACGATCGCATATACGCCATTGGTTGCATGGATGAAAATTGGCAAGCCACGATATTTATGGAGTCAGATGAAAGTAGTTTATTACAGAAATTTGTCAGGCACGTTTGGGGGTATTGTGCGGATGTAATCCTTAGCTTTAACGGCACGCAATTCGACCTACCTTTTCTCATCGCTAGATGTGAAAAATACAACATTCGACATCCCTTCAAAATTGCAGACAAGTTACGGACAATCCAAACAGCACAAGTATTCGGTCAGCCGTTAAAAATTCATCAGGTGTACGTCAAAGGCAGCCAACACGTAGATGTTTATATCTGCGTTCTCAGATGGGATTATGTCAATAAATGCCTTCACAACGCTCGTTCGCTCAAACGAGCAGTGTTAGAAATGGGATTGCGCCGACAACAGCGATTGGTTCTGCCATACCAACAAATCCTAGAATGCTGGCAACAAGGAGCGGAGAGTCAAGGCTGGGCAAAAATCCGCCAATATCTCATCTTTGACCTAGAAGACACTAAATCGATCGCTGACAAGCTGGTGCCTTCATACTACTACGAATCTCTAGTCGTACCCAGAATGAACCTGCAACAACTCGCCCTCACGGGTAACGGCACGAAATGGCAGCGGGTGCTGGAAAACCAATATCCCACCCTTCGACCGACAGCCGACCGAAAAATGCAGTTCGATGGCGGTCTAGTAATTTCAGTTCCAGGATTGCACCGTAACGTTGCCAAAATTGATGTGGCTAGCCTGTACCCCAGCATCATGCTCAAGTACGGCATCTGCTCTGGTAAAGATCCGCGCCGAGTGGGATTGAGCATTCTTGAGTATCTGACCCAAGAACGGCTCCGGCTCAAGCAACTGGCAAAAGCTGGAGACGTAGATGCCAGTCATGCCCAAAGCGCCCTCAAAGTCACGATTAACTCCTTGTTTGGCTTTTTAGGCACTTCTGGATTGAGCTTCAACGACATGGAAGCTGCTGCACTCGTCACTGCCTACGGCAGGCGCATACTCCGGTTCGCGATCGCATTTATTGAAAAGCAAGGAGGTATCCAAGTTGAGAGCGACACCGACGGTATCTTCTTCAGCCATCCCCAGCCAGTGCAAGTTTATCAAAGTTTGCAAGCGGTAATGCCTGAAGGGATCGACATCGAACTTGAAACTCAAGCCACTGCTATGTTCGTCCCCGAACGCGGCGCGAAAAACTACATCCTCTGGCACGATGATGGCAGTGTCACTGCTAAGGGGATCTGGCGCAAGCGCGATCGCTCGCAACTAGAAAAGGAATTTCCCCTACAATACCTGACCCACTTTCTGGACAATCCCCAAACAGCAGAGACGTATTACCAATCTATCAAAGAACAGCTTAGCTCTGGTAGCTTTCCCATCTCTAAACTACAAATCACCCGCAAAATCAAAAAAGGTGAAAAAAATCTTCTGCGTCTGGGCAGTACGGGAGAAGTTGTCACTTTTTACCAAGGTATTGAAGGGATAACCAATTGCGGTTCCTATTCCAGTGGGTATTACTTAGAAATCGTTGCTCAAAAACGTCAAGAAATTCTTTCCTTAATTGCACCTGAAATTCTTGGCATCCGAAAAGTACAGCTATCTCTTTTTTAAAGATTCCCCTTAGTAAATCTGCATAAATAGAAGACTTATGCAGATTTCACTAGCAAAACTAAAGCAGCACTATGAAGACAAAAAAGAAAAGCTATAGAAAACCCAGACTAAACAAAAAGCAAAAAGAGTGGGTTAATAAGTTTATTGCCTGTCGTTCCTATGCCAGAATTACAGATATTTATGAAGGTTTGTCGGGCGATCGCATAGTTACGATTGAATGGAGTGGAGACACGCCATTATCAATTCTATCTGCGGATAGTTACGTTCGAGGTCAGATTTTTCATCAAGTCAGAGTAAAACTTAGAAAATTTGGAGATCCCCGCTCTAGTGCAGACTACAGCTATAGAATTATCGCTCCCGAAAAACACACTACCACTTATAAGCTTCAAGGACAGCTATCTTTAGAAATTCCCCAAATTTATAGCATTCAAACACCAAATAATCCCGTTATCGTTCGGAAGAATCGCTGTCAAAACCAAAATAAAAATCCCGCTAAAACTAGCCAACATAGCTTACCGCTATCGGGAATAACGGCACAACTGCATCGAATTAACTTGTCCAAAACAGGTGAAGTTCTTAGCGAAAGAGAATTGCTTTCTGAAACCGTAGTCTATCACGACTCAGAAACAGGCTTATCCATCAATCTTCCAGCAGCAGTTGTTGCCATTCTTCAGGATAAGCAAGCATCTGCCAAAGAATGGTCAGATGCGATCGCGCTGTACCAAGTTGGAGGACCAACTTGCGTAATGCAATATCTGGAAGGACTTGACGCACTGCGCGATCGCTTTGTCACGCAAGCAATTACCGAGAGAAATACCCTTGAGCAACAAGGCAATGGATCTATTAAATTTACCGATCGCAATAGCTGATAGCATTCTCAATCGTAAAGATGTATTTCTTTCTCCGCCGTGGGTAGTAGAAATCCTTATAGAAAACGCCAATATTACTCCTGGCTGCCTTTGCCTCGAACCGAGTGCTGGAACTGGAAATCTCGCTCTTGAATTACAAAATCTCGGTGCAATAGTCGAAGTCATCGAACCAATTTCAGAGCTACAACTGATTCTCACTTTACAAAATCTTCTAGCGATCGGTTCTGACTTTCTCACTACCCCTAATCTCGAATGTAAGTATGACAGGATCGTCCAAAATCCCCCATTCTCATTACAAGTCAGCCACACTATCAAGGCTTATAAATGTCTAAAACCAGGAGGTAGACTAGTATCTCTATGCAGTTCGTCCCCCTGGCAACATAACAGTAACCTCGACAAATACTTTAGAAATTGGCTGAAGACGGTCGGCGCTCAAGCTACCGATTTACCCTACGGGCTATTCGTCAATAGCGTTAGGTATACTGATGTTGATTGCCATTTAATAATTATAGAAAAAGCTAATTAAAGAGTTAATTCAAATAGCTTTATTATTAAATTTTCTCTAATTACATCTCGTATTAATAGCAATTCACTCTAAACGTAAAGCGGTAATTGTAGCACAAAAGCCACACGCAGAAGCAAGCATCATTATTTGCCAGCATTTTTATGTAGTGAAGGCATGACAACGCTCTATATACAAGCAGCTCTTAAAACGGAGTACTGCTCTCTCATTCGAGCGGTTATTTCAAGGTAGCGATCGCGCAACCAATTCAGCAAACAGCGATCGCCAACACCAGTTTGTCGCCAGGGCGTTAGTCATCTCAATGTATCGCGACTAAAGCAATAGTACGCAGAAATTTACGCAGCCAAAAAAGATAGGAGGATGACTCGTCTGGTGTAGGCGAGTCAAAACTTATGAGTTATGTGTATCTCATTTGTTTTGGTAAACCTATAGGCAACCCAAACTCTAGGCGAGGACAAGCTTGCCACTACTTAGGTTTTACATCTAGCAGTTTGAAGAAACGACTAGAACAGCACAAAAATGGACAAGGAGCAAAAATTTGTCGCGCTGCTGTCTTTCAGTATGGCAGGGAACTAAAACTAGTTCGCCACTGGCGTAACGGTACTAGAACTTTGGAACGCGAACTCAAACGCAGACATAATCCAAAATACTACTGTCCCTACTGCAAAAAAAACTAACTTCTCCCAGAAGTTTTGTGTTGCTCTATGCTTCTAGCTTGCTAAGTTTTTGTAGAATACACCGAGCGGTCAAATAATTTTCAGACAACGAAACAGCTGGCGCTGAAATTATCAAAATTATAATTTTTATACATTATGCCAGTACACGTTTATTGGGGAGAAGATGATTTTCTACTATCCAAAGCAGTTGAGGCTTTACGCGCGCAACACTTAGATCGAGAGTGGGGATTGCTGAACTACATTCAAAT
>NZ_JBOFLP010000192.1:0-14605 GCF_051657925.1 Chroococcidiopsis sp. | reverse complement strand
TTCATAATTGAGGGATGAGAGGTAAGGGATAAGGGGTAAGGGGAAGAGTCATAAGTCGGAAATCAACTACTTCCTACTCCCTGCTCCCTGCTTTTTTGGCATATGCTTTAACGAAGCGATCGTCGAAGAGTTTAGTTAGGTCTGGTTTTTGTTTGGCTAAGCCGACTTCTTCGAGAAATTTGGTCATTTCTCCGGCTGCATACATCAGCGAAGTCATGTTGTTACCTGGTTGAAAGGCTTTGAGGTTTTCTTCCAGGGTGAATATCTTGGTTCCTTTGGCGTATTCCTGGTACTCTGCAACGCTAACTCCTGCACGTTTTGCCATAATTTCTGTTGCTTTGGCTGGTTCTTTTTGCATGTAATCAAGGGTAGCGAACCAGGAATCGACCATTGCTTGCACTTTTTCGGGACTTTCTGCTAAAAACTGACGGCTGACGACAAGATGGTCGGGAATTGCTCCAGGAAATTCTTTGGAACTAAAGAGTTCTTTACTGCCAGGACGCTTTAAGGCTTGAGTGGTAAATGGTGCAAACACGGCAACTGCATCTACTTGTCCACCTACAAAAGCGGCTGCGGCTTGTCCTGTTTCTAAGGGGACAAATTGGATATCTTCTGGCTTCATGCCTGCTTTTTTCATTCCTAATAACAATAGGAAATGATCTACAGCGCCTTCTTCTGCGGCAACTTTTTTGCCTTTCAAATCGGCAATGGTATTGATGCCTTCACGAACAATGACTTTATCGTTACCTGTAGAGTTGTCGTTGACTAGTACGACGACTTTATCTGCACCACCTGAAACGGCACTGATTGTATCGTTGAGAGTTTGACTGTTGGCATTAATTTGTTCGGTTGTTAGGGCATTAATAGATTCTAAATAGCCGTCAAACCATTTCAAATTGACTGAAGCTTGGTTTGCTTCAAAGAGTTTTTGCTCTTGGGCAATTTGCCAAGGAAGCCAACCAGGCCACGCACTGAATCCCAAGCTAGCAGCGTTAGGAGCAGCATCACCAGAAGCAGCAACATCGGTAGTAGTTGTAATATAAACTGCGGGGTTAGTGCAACCTGCTGCGATCGCCAGACCGATGACAAAAAGAAAAATTGATTGAATTATCGCTCGCAGTTTCATTGCTTTTTCTACTAAAAAGTGTATTCACTGACGCGATCTTTCAGCTAAAAATCTTACAATCTAATACGCTTTAGACTAACGGAGTAAGTCCTTTTTTATCCGTTACTTTTGCTACACTTTTTAGAGAATTTGAAGCCTTTAATTATTTAATATTTTTCTAAAGAAATTAGACCGTTGCAGCAGACTATTCGGCATATTTAATATATGCCGAATAGTCTGCTATTTTTAGATTTAACAACTAATGTTTTCTCTTTTCTAACCTCTGATTCTACCGATCTCTAGCTCTTTTTTGGCAATTTGCGATCGCACCCAGTCAAACCATACTGCTAAACCCTCTCCCGTCTTCGCCGCTACGGGGATAATCTTCACGTTTGGGTTAATTTGACGTACATTTGCCACTATTGTGTCAATGTTCATATCTAAATGGATTGCTAAATCAATTTTGGTAATGAGCAAGCAATCAGCTTCGCGAAACATGACTGGATATTTCAGTGGTTTATCTTCTCCTTCCGTAACACTTAGTAGAGCAACTTTGGCGTGTTCGCCTACTTCAAATTCAGCCGGACAAACTAAGTTACCAACGTTTTCTACTAGGACTAAATCGAAATCAGCGGGATTGTATTGATGTTCTAATTGATGAATGCCACCCGCCACCATTTTTGAGTCTAAGTGGCAAGAACGTCCAGTATTAATTGCGATTACAGGTACATTGTATTGACGCAGGCGATCGGCATCCAATTCAGTAGTCATATCGCCTTCAATGACAGCAATTTTGAGATCGTCTTTCAACGCTGCCAATGTTTTTTCGAGTAAGACTGTTTTACCAGCACCAGGGCTACTCATAACATTGAAACAGGTAATTCCCCATTCATCAAAATGGGCGCGGTTATGGTCAGCCCCTTCCTGATTAGCGTGGAGTAAATTAATACCGAGGGCAGCGTCAAATGTTTGGTGCATAACTAGTTACCCCTCATCCTTATTTGAATATTCGATGCGATCGATTTTTAGTTCCCGTCCAGAGCGAATGTCTTCCATAGGAGATTTACACAGCGGACAAGCATATTGCAGTCCAATTTCAGGACGATATTCTTGTTGGCAACGATGGCAAAAAGCAATTAAGGGTGTTTCTTGAATTGCTAGTTTTGCCTCTGCAAGAAAGGTATTGCGCGTTTGAACTTCAAAGGCAAATTCCAAACTGGCAGGCTCTACGCAGGTAAACCGACCCACAATTAGGTGAATTCGGGAGATTTGGGGTTTTTCTGGCTGTGCTTCCCACCAGTCGCGCACGGTAAGAATCAGCGCTTTGGTCATGTCGGTTTCGTGCATAGAGAGGGAGTAGGGAGTAGGGAGTAGGGAGTAGGGAAAAGCACCATTTTGACTTTTAACTTCTCCTTTCTCCCGACAAATGACAAATGACGAATGACAAATGACAAACTAAGTCCAAGCGACGAGTTCGGGTTGGGATTCGGGATAAATGTAAGCTGGTTTCTCTTTGCGGGGTAGTTGTCCCGATAGGACAAGATGCGCCATTGTATCGCAAATTACGCGGGTTGCCATTAGAGAGGTGATATCGCTGATGTCGTAAGGGGGCGATACTTCCACAACTTCTAGACCGCAGACGGGGACTTTTTGCACGATTTTACCCAGTAGTGACAGGGCTTCGCGGGGTAACAAACCGCCTGGTTCGGGCCAGCCAGTACCAGGGACAAATCCTGCATCTATACAATCGATATCAAAACTGATGTAAACGCAGTCTGTACCATCTGTTGCTCTTTGAATCGCAAATTCTGCGGCTGCGTCTAAGCCCATTTCGACGATATCTGTAACTGTGAGAATATTGGTAGCACGATCGCGACAGACTTTCACACCGTTTCTCGGGACTTGCCAACCACCAATACCCAGTTGTACTAAATTCTTAGCTGGCGCATTTTTCATATTAGTGGCGTGAAACCACGGGCAGGTATGCATCCGTTCGTCTAAATCGGTTTCTTGGGTGTCTACGTGGCGATCGAAGTGAATGATACCAACTTTTTTATCTCCTAAATGGCGACATACACCCCTTACTGTGGGAAAACCAATCGAGTGATCGCCACCCAGAATAATTGGAAATGCCCCAGAACTGAAAATGTGGGCAACGCCTTTAGAAATTTGGTCGAAGGATTTTTCGTTGTTGGCGGGAATGGTGAAGATATCTCCAACATCGCAAATCGTAATTTGTTCGCGTAAATCGATACCTAACTCGAAGTTATAAGGCGTGTACAAAGCAGAAATGCGACGGATACCCTGAGGTCCGAATCTGGTTCCAGGTCGATAGGTCGTACCGGAGTCATGGGGAACGCCAACGATCGCCACATCGTAATTTCCTACCTGACGCACATCTTCTAAGTATGGGGCTTTGAGGAAAGTATTGATTCCGGCGTAGTGGGGTAACTCGCCACGAGAAAAAGTAGGAATCGTGCGATCGCGGATACTCTGTGCTGCTTCTAATCCGTATTCTAGTCCTTTCGATACCTCTTGCTGCCATCCTGTCATCGGCAGTCGTGTTTCTAATTCTAAAGCGCGTTGGGCTTCAGTAGGGGGTTGATGATTGTTATTGTCTGGACTCTGAAACAAAGGATTTTCAGAATTATGAGTCATGCGATCGCTCTCACTTAATTTTTCAAAATTTTTCAAACTAGATTAGGTCGCTAATTATGCAAAAAGCCCAGGAGTATAACATCAGTCGTCACAACTGATATTCCTCCCAGGCTTTTCTCCTTCCGTGTCACTAGCTACTCAACTAAAAACTCGGAAAATTTTTAGCATAGCCAGTTTGCTTCTCTTGGACCTGCATTTGCTAAGCGAGCTAACAGCTTAAGCTGAGACGCTACAAACCGGAACCCTAGAAGCTTGGTATTATATACTTGTCTTTTAGCGGTATTCCATACTCAATTAAAAGCAAACTCTGTTTACTTTTGAGTTTACTTTTCTGTAGTATTTGAATGCTGTATACAACCTGCTAATAGCGACATTATCAACCGCCGTATCAGACAACTGTATTAAATGTTACTAAATTTATTAAATATCTAAATTTCATCACATAACTGTCTGCTATCTTTCTGGAGTCGTGAAGGTTACTGGGATGGGACAATACAAATCAGTTGTCAGAGAACAGGGAGCAGGGAGCAGGGAGCAGCGACCAATGACTAATGACCAATGACTAATGACCAATGACTAATGACCAATGACTAATGACCAATGACTAATGACTAATGACCACTCACTATTAAAAATGTTGAAACGGATTGCATCGATTTTACTCGTAGTACTGATGGCGCTGAGTTTATCGGGTTGCGTACTATCAACTGCTGGACTTAAAAGCTTTGTCGATAGCGTTGATGGATATGAGTTCTTGTACCCTAACGGCTGGCTACCAGTTCAAGTAACAGACGGTCCTGATGTCGTATTGCACGATTTGATTGAAACCACAGAGAATGTGTCTGTCGTTATCGGTTCCATAGCAGATGGCAAAACCCTAGCCGATTTGGGAACTCCTGGCGATGTGGGTTATAAACTCGGTAAAAGCGCAATCGCACCCCCTGATTCAGGACGAGAAGCAGAATTAGTCAATGCTGGGCAGCAAGACTATAACGGGAAAACTTACTACATACTAGAATATGCTGTAAAGTTACCCAATCGGCAACAACGGCACAATCTTGCTAGTGTTGCCGTTAGTCGTGGCAAACTCTTTACTTTCAACGCCTCCACCACGGAACAGCGTTGGCAAAAAGCCGCACCAAAGCTACAGCAAATGGTTAAGTCTTTTACAGTGTATTAACAGCGCCCGTAAAAAACCAACAATCATATTGAGATACGCAGTACAGTGAGCAGGTGGTGAGGTTGCCTCACCACCTAAAGCTGCGTAGAAACGTCATCCGTTTATAAGTTCGTATTCCAGTACGTCCGAATTTATTCGTGGGTTATTCTGACAACTGGCATTATGGCTCCTGACTTCTGTGAAAAATGACCAATAATAAATGACCAATGACCGATCGGAATGCTAGATAATAGGAAGGCTTTGTCAATTTCTAGCATTGTCATTACTAACCTGAGTTTGAATCGATAGTTATGCGAACCCACTATTGCGGCGACCTCCGCACAGAAGATATTGGAGCAACAGTTACCCTGTATGGTTGGGTAGACCGTCGCCGCGATCACGGAGGAGTGATTTTCTTAGATTTGCGCGATCGCACGGGACTCGTCCAAATTGTCAGCGATCCCCAACGCACTCCCGATTCATATCGTCAAGCGGAAGCACTGCGGAACGAGTATGTGGTCTGCATTACGGGTAGAGTTACCCAGCGTCCTCCAGAATCTCTCAACCCCAAGCTACCGACAGGGGAAGTCGAAATCTACGCCGATAAAATTGAGTTGCTCAACGCTGTCAGCAAACAGCTACCCTTTCAAGTCAGTACAGCTGAAACCGAGTCAGTACGGGAAGAATTGCGCCTCAAGTATCGATATTTAGATTTGCGTCGCGATCGCATGAATCGCAACCTGCAACTACGCCACCAAGTTATCAAAGCCATGCGCCGTTTTCTAGAAGACGCACAAGGCTTCATTGAAATCGAAACACCAGTACTTACCCGTTCTACTCCTGAAGGTGCGAGAGACTACTTGGTTCCCAGTCGCGCCAACCCCGGTGAATGGTTTGCGTTACCACAATCGCCACAATTATTCAAGCAATTGCTGATGGTATCCGGGTTTGACCGCTACTATCAAATTGCCCGTTGCTTTCGCGATGAAGATTTACGGGCAGATCGTCAGCCAGAATTTACCCAACTAGACATGGAAATGAGTTTCATGTCTCAAGAAGAAATTTTGGAGCTTAACGAAAGTTTAGTTTGTCATATTTTCCAGACAGTTAAAGGGATCGATCTAGCCCGTCCTTTCCCGCGCCTCACCTACGCCGAAGCAATGGCACGCTACGGTAGCGATAAACCAGACACCCGCTTCGATCTGGAATTAGTCGATGTCTCCGATCTCGTCAAAGACTCCGGCTTCAAAGTCTTTTCCAGTGCTGTAAAATCTGGCGGGATTGTCAAAATTCTGCCTATTCCCAACGGCAATGAAGCCATTTCCAACGTGCGGATCAAACCAGGCGGCGATTTATTTAAGGAAGCCGAAAGCGCAGGTGCAAAAGGACTTGCTTATATTCGCGTCCGTGAAGATGGAGAAATCGACACAATTGGTGCAATTAAAGACAACCTCAGCCCCGAACAAAAACAAGAACTCTTGAGTCGCACTGGGGCAAAACCAGGACACCTATTACTATTTGGTGCTGGAGTTACAGATGTAGTCAACAAAACTTTAGACCGCTTGCGACAAGTTATCGGTTACGAATTAGGGCATATCGACCCCAGCAAAATCAATTTGCTGTGGGTGACAGATTTCCCCATGTTTGAATGGAATGCCGACGAAAAGCGTCTAGAAGCGTTACACCATCCCTTTACAGCCCCCCATCCCGATGACCTAAACGACCTCAAAACAGCCCGCGCCCAAGCTTACGATTTAGTCTTCAACGGCTTTGAAGTCGGTGGCGGAAGCTTGCGGATTTATCAACGGGAAGTACAAGAACAGGTCTTTGCCGCAATTGGTTTGTCGATGGAAGAAGCTTATAACAAGTTTGGCTTTCTCCTAGAAGCATTTGAATACGGCACTCCTCCCCACGGCGGGATCGCCTACGGATTAGACCGATTGGTGATGTTACTAACAGGGGAAGAATCAATTCGGGATGCGATCGCCTTTCCAAAAACGCAACAAGCCCGTTGTTTATTAACTGACGCACCCTCTGGAGTCGATGCAAAACAGTTAAAAGAATTGCACGTCGCTTCGACTTATCAACCAAAAGTAGGAGTCGGGAGTCGGGAGTCGGGAGTCGTGAAGAGGGTGTAGGGTGTGGGGTGTGGGGTGTAGGGAATTTAAATTTCTTTCTCCCCCAGCTTCCCCAGCTCTCTTCTCTCCCTCTGCTCCCTGCTCCCTGCTCCCTCATTTAGGGCAATTGCGATCGCAACTTGAGCAAGAACCGAACTTGATTCAATGTAACCGTTTGCTAAGTTTAGGGCAGAATGTATATACCCGAAACTATCCCTACTAGGTGCTGATTTGTCGCCTACACAGTGCCTTAGTGGGCTTATCCCTACACATAAAATTAGGTTGAATCGCACTCAGGAGGCTGATAGCTAGATGGCTGCTACTGATTTTAAGGACTATTACAGTATTTTGGGAGTCAACAAGACTGCCAGTAACGATGAGATTAAACAGGCTTTTCGCAGGCTAGCCCGTAAATTTCACCCGGATGTTAACCCAGGTAACAAGCAAGCCGAGGCGCGATTCAAGGAAGTTAACGAAGCCTACGAAGTGCTGTCAGATCCAGACAAGCGCCGTAAATACGATCAATTCGGTCAGTACTGGAAGCAAGCCGGACAAACTTGGTCGCCTGGTGGCGCTGGTGCTGGTGGGGTTAATGTTGGTTTCGACGATTTTGAGTTTGGTAGATACGGCAGTTTTGATGAGTTTATCAACGATCTCCTCGGTCGTTTTGGTGGCGCTGGCGCACCTGGCGCACCTGGCACACCTGGGGCGCGGACTGGTGGAACTCGTCAGACTTATAGTTATACCACTTCTGGCAGAAAATCTTCTGGAACGAGCGGTTTTGACGGCTTCACCGATCCAATGGCTGGTTTTGACGGTGCCGCAGCTAGCACCGACAGAGAAGCAGCGATCGCCCTCACTTTATCAGAAGCGTTTCACGGCGTACAGAAACGGCTGAGTATTGGTAGTGAAACTATTGAAGTCCGCATTCCGCCAGGGGCAAAACCTGGCAGCCGCGTCCGCGTACGGGGCAAGGGTTTAGTTAATCCTGCTACGCAACAACGAGGCGATTTGTACTTGAAAGTGGACATTCAACCGCACTCTTTCTTCAAGTTTGAAGGCGACAATCTCGTCTGCGAAGTGCCAATTACTCCCGATGAAGCGGTTCTTGGTGCAGCAATTGACGTTCCTACTCCCGATGGTTCTGTCAAGCTTAATGTTCCAGCTGGAGTTCGTTCCGGTCAATCTCTACGTTTACGCAGTAAAGGTTGGATTTTACCAAAAGGTGGACGTACCGATTTGCTAGTAAAAATTGCGATCGTTCCACCCAAAGATTTGAGCAGTACAGAGCGGGAGTATTATGAAAAGATTCGCAGTAGTCGCAGTTTTAATCCCCGCGATCGCTTGCCACAAGCTCACTTATAGTCAACTGATAAATTGGTAGGGTGCATTAATAAGTAACGCACCCTACCAAAACTACTAAAATCTAATCAAGTGCCACTAATATTTGCTCTACACTGGCATTGTGGTCGAGGAAAGAAAACAAGTGTTTGTAACGCAACCTGCCCTGTTTATCTAATACAAACTGAGCGGGTAAAGGCGCGCCTAAAGCTTGTCCCGTGCCGTATGCTCTAAATACATTACAGCTAGGATCGCTCAGTAACGGCATTCTCAAAGCTAAATCTCTGACTACGACCTGACTTTGTTTTTCATCAGTACTCGTAATCATTAATAACTCAATACCGCGATCGCGAAAGCGATCGTACTTCTCATTCACATCTTTAATATGTGGGAAGCAAAAAGGACAGTACTGCTTTTCCGTGAAAATGCGCGTAAAAGCTAAAATGACAGGTTGCTTGCTTCGATATTCCGAAAGCTTAACTTCTCTACCATTAGTAATATCTGGCAATCGGAAGTCTGGTGTTATTGCGCTTAAAGCTAGACTGCTAGTAGCTGGAATTGGCAAGAGATTACGAAAAAAACGCTCGTTGAGTAAGCCGCTAAAATCGTTTGAAGTTAGTACCATTTTTCTAAACAGCGTTTTACAAAACTATATTTTACATAAATATATCTTACAAAACTATAATGACTTTTGCACTGCTTGAACCCATACTCAATTCATGTTCTCAAACAAATACTAGTACTTCAATTGTACGCCGATCGACTTGGTGTCTAGCCTACAGCAACGTTTTGCAAACGCATTTTTGCGCGAAAAAATATTTGTCTCATTCACCTAACACCTTAACATCAGCAGGAAAAAACATAACTGAATTTTTCTGTTTTACCAACTTTAAACCAACCCCAGGAGACAACTCGATTGCCTCCTTAATTGCCTCTGCTAACACAAATAGATCGGGATAGGCAATCGCTTCTAAAACAATAAAAAAACACTGTAAAGCTGTAGCTAGTTCTTGAATCGATTTAGCTTGTCTAACTGCCGTATACAAGTGAGAA
This sequence comes from Chroococcidiopsis sp., assembly GCF_051657925.1. NCBI lineage: Bacteria > Bacillati > Cyanobacteriota > Cyanophyceae > Chroococcidiopsidales > Chroococcidiopsidaceae > Chroococcidiopsis > Chroococcidiopsis sp. Next base: position 5,172 of record NZ_JBOFLP010000192.1, on the reverse strand, counting down.
GAATGTCGTGTGAGGTTCAAATCCATCTAGATCCCCCCAACCCACGCCACTTTGCTCAACGGAGGATACCTCCGCACGCAAGTGGCTCCCCTTAAAAAGGGGGGCAATGGCAAATTCTAGCATCCTAAATCGCGCATAACTCGCATTGCGGCATTGTGTCCCGCTGCACCAATCACCGAACCTGCGGGGTGGCAACCTGCACTAGCTGAGTATAAACCCTGAATCGGCGTAGCATATGGCAAGCGATCGCTAAATCCAAAAGAATTATCGACGTGATGAATGTGTCCGCGTGTCAAACCAAAATGCTGTTCTAATCTCTGGGGATGGAGGGCAAAAACTTCTTGAACGAGATTGGAAGTACCAGGGGCAAAGCGATCGCAAATTGAGAGTAAATGTCTTACGTAATTCACTTCCTCCTCTTCCCAGGTTGTCCCCTGTAATTCGTAAGGAACCCACTGCACGAACAAAGCTGAATTATGATGCCCTTGCCTATCTTGTAAAGAAGGATCGAGAGTTGTATGAATGTACCATTCAATTGTCGGAAATTCTGGCAGTCTTCCCGCTTCCACATCCGCAAAAGCTTGATACAGATGCATCATCACTTCCGATTCGTCCGGTAATAAATGAATCGTCGTGCCGTACTGACCCCGATTTTCAGGCAAACAAGTAAACTGGGGCAGTTCTCGCAAGCACATATTGACTTTAAAAGTCGTGCCATCTCGCAAGTAACTATCTAGCCTGCGGTTGTAGTCGGCAGCAAAATTCTCCTTACCGACAAGTTGACGCATCCGAAATGGATCGGCGTTAACAATGACAGTTTTAGCAGCAATCTCAGTGCCATCCTGCAACACGACACCCGTTACTACATTCTGAGATACTAAAATTTTATCTACGCCGTACCCAGTCTCAATTTTTGCCCCAGCTTTCACCGCCGCTTCTGCCAGACGATTAGTCACAGTCCCCATTCCGCCTCGTACCACCATCCAAGTACCATCACTCCCGGGGAGGCGACACATATTATGGACGAGAAAATTCATCCCCGTACCTGGAGTATCCCAAGTACCGAATACCCCTGTAAATCCATCGGTGACAGCATACATTGCCTTAACTAAATCGCTTTTAAAATCAAAGCGATCGAGATATTCGCCAACAGACTTGCGACACAGATCGATAAATATAGATCTTAAATGCGATCGCACGTATTTTTCTGCTGTCTCTTCTATCGATAGCGGTTCCTCTAACCACGTCGGGGCAATATCCTCTCTTAACTGTGTCAGTTCCTCTTGCAGTGCCAAATTTGCTTGCCAATCAGCTTCTGAAAAAAAGGCAGTAAACTGCTGCTGCATCTGTGCCGTATCGGAACCAAACAGTAGGTAGCGCCGATCTGTTGTCGGGACGAAATAGTGAGGATCGCGCCGGATCGTTGGTAGATCGATATCTAAAATTTTTAGTAGTTCTGGTGGCATTAACCCCAATAAATACGCGCCTGTAGAAATACCTAAGTTGGGTGCAGTACGAAAAGGTGTTTCTGTCCGACAAGCCCCACCAATGACTTGTTTTTCTTCCAGAACCAACACGTTCAATCCCTGACGGGCAAGTAGTAATGCCGCTACTAATCCATTATGTCCAGCGCCGACGATCGCAATATCTACAGAGTGCTTCATACTAAGTGTTTGCGGTCATATGCTGTCACGGATTGAATTCAAGTTCCAGCATTTTGACTTTTGACTTTTGACTTTTGTACGGGCAGGTTTACGAAGAAACTCTACTCAGAACAGACATTTTAAGTAAACCTGTCCCTACAATCTTGACGCACTCTACGCGATCGCGGGGCTAGACTTTAGCAGTTTTTTACGATCGCGCTGTTTTTTCTGCCTTGCCAATATACATGACTGACGTATTATCTGTAATGCTTGCCCTCAAACTACCCGTTCTCTTGTAGTGCCAGAAAGTAGCGATCGCATCCCAGGGTGAACTTCCAAATAGGCTAAAGCCTTTAATGTCAATATTCGTAAAACTCTGCTGTTGCATCAAACTCGTTAACTCCTCTGGTTTGATGAATTTCTCCCAGTCATGAATCCCGCGATCGATCGCTTTGACAACTCTCTCCAAAAACCAAATCATCATCAACTGCGATTGCACAGTCCTGTTTATCGTGTCAAAACAAAACGTTCCTCCAGGCTGCAAGACGCGATGAATTTCCGTGACAGTTTGTTGCCAATTTGTTACGTGTTCTAAGACATCGACACAAACAACCACATCAAAATAGCGATCGGCATAGGGTAGATCTTCGGCATATCCATACTGATAGTCAATCTTAAACCCAGAAGTTGCAGCATGGGCTTTCGCTGTAGCGATACAACTTTGAGAGCGATCGATGCCGAAAACCTTTGCACCCCGTGCAGCTAAAAATTCGCAAGAAAACCCTCCACCACAACCAACATCCAAAACTCTCAGTCCTTGCCAATTGGTTAAATGGCGATCGAAGTACTGAAAGCGAAGGGGATTAAGGCGGTGCAGGGCGTAGATCCTAGCATCAGGTTGCCACCACTGGGCAGCACTGCGATCGTAAAACTCTAAATCGTTTTTTTTCACTAGCAAACAAATCAGTTATCAGGGAGCAGGGAGCAGGGAGCAGGGAGCAGGGAGCAGGGAGCAGGGAGCAGTTGTCAGTCAACAAATGACTCTTGACCAGTGACCAGTGACCAATGAACAGTTGTCAGTCAACAAATGACCAATGACCAATGACCAATGACCCTTATACAGTCCGCATTGCCACTCTAGCAGCGTCAAAGTCTACCAGCTTAGCCATAGCGCCACTGCTTAAATCTACAGTATAAAGGGCATTTGGTTGTATGTATCTCGGTGCGCCAAAAGCAATCAGTTGGTTAGCGTTGTTGCATAGTAGGCTTTGCAAGCCATTACCCCAAGAGTTGTTATTCAACCGCAATTGTACTAACGGCGTGACACTAGCTTGCGCTAAATTAATTCTGACGAACAACATGTACCAACCAGCAGGGGCAATATTGCGGTTGGATGTCAGAGTCACGGATAAGGAGGTGCTGGTTCTAGAGGCGATCGGCAGATCTACCAGCCGTTGTTCTGTATCTAGTCCGTGCGTTGTTGCCATTGGTCTAATTAGGCTTACCCATTAGATGTTCTGCGCCTGGGGGGTTGTAACCGTGAATGTATTGCCCAAGGAGATTTCTGCGGGTGCGTTTGAATTGTCGGTCGTGTTTGCGAGATGTAAGGCGGGCTGTAAATTTCAATTTGCCTATCCTCACAAGGTAGAGGTGGCGAACTGCCCGGAAGGTTGCCATTACTATCGCATTCATTTAACCGCCTGGGATTACCACTCATGGTGACAACTCTGCCATCTGGTAGCAGTAAGGCAACCGAGTGATAGAGGCGAACTCGGCTAGCTGGAGCTGTCAGCGTCCAAGTCTTAGCGATCGGGTCGTAGATCTCCGCGGTCAGCGTGGCAGCATTCCCAGCTTCATCAAATCCGCTACCGTTACAAACTAAAACCGTGCGATCGGTCAGAATTACGGCGTTGTGGTGCTTGCGAGCAAAGTTGAGCGATGGTGCAGCTGCATATGCAGGGTTACTTGCGTTTAAGTTGATGATACTGACTCTATTGGTTGCCTGATTGGGATTTCCACCCCCAATCACCATGACTCGTTGGTCTTGAGCTGGTGGAAGCAGTACGCTAGCAGCTTGAGCGCCAGAGTCAGGCTGTTACAATGCACCTACGGGTGTTTCAGTAATTCTTTGATTGAAGTTTCCTGGTAAGGTGAGCAGGCGAGCGGAAACACCGTTGTTAAACGCAAAATAGCCTCCTGTATAAAAAACCTGCCCCGTAGCGGTCAAGATCAGATGGGCGTAAAGCTCGAAAGGACTGGTAGCTTGAGAAAAAGCTCTCCAAGAGCTGGAATATATTTCTGGGTTGATTGCTAGATTGCCATTCACATCCAGCCCCGATAAGGCAAAAATTCGACCGTTGCCTAGCGTTAGGACTGTAGGATACTAGCGACCGTACTTCATTGAGGCTATGGCTGTCAGCTGCTCGTTACTCGGATCGAATAAAAAAGCAGAGGTTGCTCCATAGAAAGGGTCGTATTGCAGAGTTCCACCTGCAATCATTAAGCGACCGTCAGCGTGAAACGATTGTCCGGCACAGAAAAGATCGATGGGCAATCCAGATGGATCTGTTGGTGGCGATTGGCTGGTAAACGTGCCGCTATTTATATCCCAAACTACGCTGTTGAAGGGAGAATTAATTCGCGTTGGATTATTTCCCGAACCAGTGAAGAAAAAGACTTTTCCCGTTCGTAGTAACGCTGCATGGACGGGGTTGATCGGGACTTGATAGGACAGAAGTTGCCAGCTACCTACACCACTGCCTTGGGCTATTAGCGTCCCAGCGTCAAGTTTCTTGGTAGGTAAATTAAGTAGTTCATGCTGAATCACTTAAAATTGTATCCTCCTGATGTCAGTTATCAGTTATCAGTTATCAGTTATCAGCAATCGGTATAGTGAGGTAATATGTCGCACCTCTCTATCACGATTAACTAATAGCTAATAGCTCATAACTCATTACTCGTAATTGATGGCTAATTGCGATCGCGTCGATCGCCTCTGTGCTAACTATCTGCATTAATTAGTTTTGTCTGTTTGACTTCAGCCCTAAAATGAGGACAAAAAACGCTGATGACTGCTCTTAGCCTAAACTTTACTCTTGTTTTGTGGTAGATCTAACGTTCAAATGCTTGCCGAGAGCCAATTGGCAATTTTCTCGGTTAAGTTTGAAAACAACTTTAATCCGCGAATATCTTCTCAATATACACGACATATTGTCAAACTCAACTATTTTATTGACAAAGTTTTTATCGAAAAATCATACATTTTATTCGTGCAAATTTTGCACATTTGGCTTGAATCTTTGCAAAAATTTTGTCTTTCTTTAAATAAGAACATGTGGAATAGCCACGTTCTAACACAAGTTATAAAGAGGCAATTCTTACTACTTTGTCTCATTTATTTAAAGAAATAATACAGTAAATCTGCGATCGCGTAAAACAGAATTTAATTGAGTTTTTTTAAGTGTTTTGTCAAAAAAACTACTTTACTTAAAGAATATTTCAATCGAAAAAAAAGATTTTGCCCAAAAAT
>NZ_JBOFLP010000191.1:0-17057 GCF_051657925.1 Chroococcidiopsis sp. | reverse complement strand
TCAACACTTCATAAGCAGCGTTAATCTGAATAATTCGATCGCGATCGCCTGTCTTAGGATTCGTGTCGGGATGAAATTGCTTCACCAAGTGGCGATAGGCAGATTTGATCTCCGCTTGGCTGGCATTAGGTTGAATTCGGAGCGTTTCGTAGTGATTTGAGTGAACCATTCAATCACTTTAGCGTTAACTAACCGTGGCGGGTAGTCTCGGCTCAAGATCTTGAAACAATGGCGTACTCAAGTAGCGTTCGCCAAAGCTGGGCTGAATCATCACAATTAGCTTGTCTTTATTTTCTGGACGCTGAGCTACCCGAACTGCTGCAGCCAGAGCCGATCCAGAAGAAATCCCCGATAGCAACCCTTCTTCCTTTGCCAAACGCCTACCGTAGGCGATCGATTCCTCATCGGTTACGGTAATGACTTCATCAATCAAGTCTACTTTCAGGACTTGCGGTACGAACCCAGCTCCAATTCCTTGAATTTTGTGGGGTCCTGGACGACCTCCCGATAGTACGGGACTGTTAGCTGGTTCGACTGCGATCGCTTTAAACCTGGGTTTTCTGGCTTTAATAACTTCCGCTACTCCAGTAATTGTTCCACCAGTGCCAACACCAGCAACTAAAATATCCACCTGACCATCTGTATCTTGCCAAATTTCTTCAGCCGTTGTCTCTTTGTGAATTTTGGGGTTAGCAGGGTTGCGGAATTGCTGCAACATGTAAGCATTCGGCGTTGATTCCACAATTTCTTGTGCCCGCCGAATCGCACCACTCATCCCTTCGATGCCTGCCGTCAGTTCTAACTCTGCTCCATAAGCCCGCAGCATAGCTCGACGTTCGGCACTCATAGTTTCCGGCATTGTCAAAATTAACTGATATCCCTTTGCTGCTGCTGCCATTGCCAGAGCAATACCCGTGTTACCAGAAGTTGGTTCGACTAAAATCGTTTTGCCAGGGGTAATCAATCCCTCCTGTTCGGCAGCATTAATCATGCTGATGCCAATTCGGTCTTTAACCGAAGCGGCAGGGTTCATGCTTTCCAGTTTTACGACAATTTGGGCAACACAACCTTCAGCTTGCGGAATACGATTCAACTGTACTAGAGGAGTACGACCGATGAGTTCTGTAATATTTTGGGCAATACGCATAGTTTGTCCTTTGTCAGTTGTCATTTATCATTCGCGAGCGGCAATAGTAATTCCACTACTCACTACTCATTACTCACTGGCAATCAGATATAGTACATAATATCGAGTTGTCGTCTGGCAGCTATCTGTTCGCAAAGATTTTGTAAGGTATGCTGCTGCAAAACCATATTTGCCGCTTGTCGCGCTTCATGCCAAATCTCATGCACAACAGCAGTTTCTAACGTTCTAGGCTTACTTTCTTCTTCAGTAGCTCTTGCTTCTATACCTTCTAGGCAGACCAAAACCTCTAGTAAAGTAATTTTCCAAGGTTCTCGCGCTAGGATATAGCCTCCCTTGGCTCCCCGTTGGCTTTTGACTATACCACCGCGTCTTAAGGTTGCTAGTAGTTGCTCTAAGTAGCGGTCTGGAATGTTTTGTTGAGCTGCTATTTGCCGAATTTGCAAGGGTTCACCGCTTTGGTAGCGAGCTGCTAGCTCCGAGAGGGCAAGCAGAGCATATTCTGATTTACACGACAGTTCCACAAGCTAGTTCCAAGAAGTTGAAGGATATTTTAATTTATGGTCTTAACTTCTCTATTATACCCCGGTTCTCCACTGGGGTTTGATAGATTTGTGATTTGTCACTTGTGATTTGTCAAGGGGTTCATCAAATGACAAAAGACAAATGACGAATGACCAACAAAAAACCCCGCTGCGATCGCGGGGTATGATGATTGAGAAAACGACTGATTCCAGAACTAAGAGTCACTCAAATGAGTCGGTCACCAAAACCTAGAAGTTAAATGTTGTGCGAAGCGTACCGATGATTGCATCTTCATCGCTGCCAGTTTGACCAACTCGGTTGAGCCAAATCACACCAGGAGTGACGGAAATATTATCGGTAAGTTGGTAGCGGTAGAAGCCTTCAACGTGGAGTCCATATTCATTACTGAAATCTCTGACACCAGGAGCATCTAGAGACGTTAATGTTGGTTGCACGCCAGCAAAAATACCTAACAAGTTACCTTCTTTACCCAGGTCAGAGAAAGCTACACCGCCACCAAATGACCAGATATCACCATTACCACGACCAATGAGAGTAGCGTTGGTGTAAGAGCCGAAGCCGCTGATCGAGATAGTGTCGCTTAATCTGAAAGAACCAGAAAGACCGTAGGAGTTAGAGGAGATTGGGACAGTATCAGCGCCCACAGCGGCACCTAAAAGCCTGGAAGGATTGTTTGCTTCCAGCGTACCAACAACACCAGTACTACCGGCGTAATTAAAGATATCGGAGTTTTCATCGTCATCTGGATCGAGATTACCCAGGGAAGCTCCAGTATTGTAAGCGTTGACGTAAGTTGCTGCTAGGGCGATGCGATCGCCAAAGTTGAAGTTCAACTGTCCTAGTGCGGCATAATCACCGTTAAACAAGCCAGCCCCTTGACTTGGATCTTGAGCATTTCTGGCAAAATATCCAGCTGTGATACTAGGTTTAAAACCACTGGCTTCACCAAAAGGAGCGATGTTAATACCCAAACCTGCCCCACCACCAATCCGATAGATCGGGTTTTCGGAAGCGAAGGTAGATATTGCCCCACGACCACCATCAAAGTCTTCAAAGAAGGGGTTGTTGGTAGGAGCGTAGTCAGCGTGAACGCCTCCTGCTGCGGCTAGATAGGCTCTGGAGTTTTCGCCAATTGGGAGTTTAAAATCGTAAGCTGCCCAATCTACAACAACATCGTTACCGTTGTCTGCTGGGTTGAAAGTAAGAGTGTTTTGGTAAGTATCTTCACCCACATCTAAGCGGGTCGCATTACCAGCTGATAAACGAGTGTGAAGGATATCGCTACCAGTGAAACTGGTTTGGAAGTCCAACCGCACCCGATCCTGGAAAACGGTATTCGCATCGGTATCTCCGCCGAAAGCATCGCTGACAGCAGCAATCACTTCGCCCACGAGTTTAGTAGTGGTCGAGAACTGATTTGCCTCTAGTTCTGCGACGTTAGCTTCTAGACTGTCTACCCGTCCGCGCAGAGTTGCCAGTTCCGCAGAGAATTCTTCTTGCAATCTTTGCAGGGTAGCTAAGTCTTCCTTGCGGACTTGATCGGCTGTTCCAGCAGCAATCAATTCGTTAACGCGATCGAGGGCGGCGTTCAAACCTGCGGCAAACTCATAACGAGTCATGGCACGGTTACCTCGAAACGTGCCATCAGGATAACCTGCAATCACGCCGTAGCGTTCTACCAAAGATTGCAAGGCTTGGAATGCCCAATCTGTAGGCTGCACGTCCGATAGTTGAGAAACTGAGGTGACTTGCGCGATATTGTTGCGATCGCCGCGACCTTCATTCCCATAACGGTTGATTTCGGAAATTGTATTGTCAGTTTCAGGGGCAGCAGGGGCAGTTGGCACTTGTTGTGCGATTAGCGTTCCCTGTGTTTTTGTAACGCCACTATTGACAATACTTGTCTCTTTGGCTTCAATAGCAGCATTAAGTCCTGAAACTGCTGGGGCGCTGTTTGGCGTAGTAGCGATCGCAGATGTTGAAACTGCGAGTGCGGCAGTCAGCCACGCTGGGCTGAGAATAACGGTTTTCCACAATAACCTAGACATATTCCTTTTTTTCCTCACACCTTTAATCAATCTATATACTCAACTGTTACCTTCGTCTTGCGATCGCGGTACAGCTAGTTTACTAGTATCTGTAGATTAAGATACTTCATATTTAGTTTAACTCCGTTCTCGAATAGTGCAATACTCAATCTAAAAAAAGATTAATAAAATCCAAACAATCTTATCTCAATCCAATCTCCATCCAAGCTTCAGCAAAATTTGCTACACAGCTCTACAGCCCATCTGAGTGACAGTTGAAATAGTGTCACTCAAAAGTTTACTTTCCACTTGCTTTGAACTAAACCTAGTCAGCGCGATGATTGTTATTAGTGTCAGTTCAAGCACAAATTTGAAGCGATCTTCATGCTCCTGCCGCTCGGGGAGAAACAACAGTTGAAGCGATCGGATTTTGCGATCTTCTCATCCTCAACCTTAACAAATTTTAAAATACTTTTTTCTATGTAATATATAAGCCAACTTAAATAATAGTTTATCTATCTTTAAAGAAGATAACAAATTGTCAAAATTTTTGCAGCAGCATGACCGTTATGCTTAAGAATAATAAGTAAGAGATGATGGCTTGCTAAGCTGCTTGAGCTAACTGAAAAAAGCAAATTCTAACCCACTCATCCATTAAAAAGTATAAAAACTAGACGCAATTCACTACCGGGTTAAATCAATGATTGAAAAAATTTTGCTTGCTGTCTCAGGTCTGGGACACGCAGAAGAAATGCTCAAGAATTTGAAAGAGATCCCATCGATCGCACAGGCAAAAGTAACTGTTTTACATGTAGTTCCTTCCCAAGCAACTTCTGCTGGAATGACAACCAAGCTAGAGGAAGGTAATAAAATTATCGCCAATGCTGTGGAGTACTTAGGGTTAGATCCTAGTCGAACTATCACTATGCTGCGACAGGGAGAACCCAAAGACGTAGTATGTCAAGTAGCAGATGAGATTGATGCTGACTTAATTATTATGGGTTCGCGAGGACTCAAGCGGTTGCAAGCAATTTTATCTAACTCTGTCAGTCAATACGTATTTCAGTTATCCTCGCGTCCTATGTTGCTGGTGAAGGATGACATTTACGTAAAAAAAATCAACCGCATCATGGTAGCTTATGACGGTTCTGATGCGGCAAAACAATGCTTGCAGTTAGCACTATTTTTGCTGAGAGATATTAAAGGCAGTCAGCTAGTCTTAGCATACGTGAATAAGAATCTGAGCGGGAAACAAGAAGAAGTCACCCTAGCAGCAGCAGAAAAAGATCCAGTTTTGGCTGGGGCGATCGCTGAAGCGAAAAAGCAAGGAGTGCAAACCCGCTGCGTCACTAGTATGGGCAAGCCAGGCGAAGAAATTTGCCGCTTAGCTGAAGATATGTCTGTAGACTTACTAATGCTGGGTTCACCCGATCGCCGTCCTTCTGTGGCTAAAAGTTTTGTTGACATCGATCGCTTAATCGGCTCGTCGCTATCAGATTACGTTCGTGTCAATGCTACATGTCCCGTGCTGTTAGCGCGGACGGTTGGTTGAAGAGCGAGAAGAGAAAGTCGCAAAGCAAAACATGTCACAAGTCACAATTCAATCCTACACCCCGTGAACTAATAACTAAAAACCTCTGTAGTTCTTTCTACAGAGGTTTTGTTTTTGATTCAAAGCAATTGACAAACCAGTGATGATTAATCTTTTTTTCCTTCGCGGCTAGCGGTTTGGATGTAAAGAATGATTAAAAATACAGATGGAACTAGCACAAATAAGATGCTTGCCACAAAGCCTAAATCGTTTACTTGCATCGCCAGAAAGCCTCTTTTATACGGGGGTTTGACTCTTTCAGGATATCATCAATGCGTGACACAGAGGGAGGGGCGAGTCAGCGACCAGCGATCGGTTATCAGTTATCAGTTGTCAGTTATCAGTGACTAGTGGCTGGTGGCTAGAATTGCTTCTCTGTTCCTCTGCTCCCTCTGCTTCCTCAGCTCCCTGCTCCCTCATTTTGGTTTAGTAACAACGCTAACTGGTCCGTTGACTAAAGTTTGACAAGCAAGACGATAGTTAGCTGGCTTTTTCTTCAGTTTTTTGTTTTCAACTGGAGTACGGGGTGAGAGATTTTCTATACCTTCAACAATCTCTACGATACAAGTACCGCATTGACCATAGCCGCCGCAGTTCATCATTTTGCCCCAAGTCGTATAGAGATCGATACCATTTTCTAGAGCTTTGATGCGGAGGTTTGCCCCATCAGCGGCGATCGCCTCCCGATTTTCTTGCACAAATTTGATGTTAGCCATAGCTGCTCTCTTTACCTGGGTTTCTGTCTCTCCGCCCTGCATCATATACTTTGCTGAAACAAAAATCGATACGTCTTGTTAATTATGTTAAATGATTGCGAAGTTTTATAAATAATTTTTCTAAATAGTCTCATGATAAATTGCGACGGCGAGCAGCAAACCTTAAGTACCGATAAATACCCCAGGCGATCGCTCCAGGAATCGAATTGAGTACCAAGCGACTCGCGATGAACCAGAAAATATCTGGTTCGAGTAGCTGGACGGGATGTAAAGGGCTAAGAGTTCTGACAAGCAGAAAAAAGCCAAAAATTGCATTACCACCAAGCATCAGAGTAAACAAAACCAAACCTCTTTGCCAGTGGCGATGGATAGCTGTCATGCCAGAAATAAGGATAATTGATGGCTGATGCTGCACCCGCCGCCAACATTCTTCCATGCGCCAAAACAGCCAGAGCAAAAATGGAAATAGTAAGTAGCTCAAAAGATTTATTGGTGGATTGTAGCGCCAAGCACTAGAAAATATATTAACTAGGGCGTGGCAGATAATAGCGTTTATTAGGAAGTGGTGCGTGGTGTGGTGGTAATTGGTAATTGGTAATTGGTGATTGGTAGTTGGTAGTTGGTAGTTGGTAGTTGCTCCCCTGCCCCTCTGCTCCCTGCACCGAAGCGCTCCCTGCTCCCTTGCCAGGGCATAGCCAAAAGTTGCTGAGAACATAGCATGAATGGGAGTACCGATCGCGCGATCGAATACAGTTGCTACACCGTTAGATAAATAAACCCAGCTTTCTTGAGCAGTGAATCCTAAAGCGATCGCGATCGTCTGTATAAAAATCGAGAGAGCAGGCGATCGCCCGTTACCTCTACGTCCTGCCAACCATTGAAAAGTAATGACTCCGGCTAACTTACATCCCTCTTCAATTGGGGCAATAAACACCAACTGACGTACAGCTACACCAGCAAGAGTGCGAGTAAATCTTTGCCAATCTTCCCATTGGCTGGTGAGATGCTCGAATATCCACTCTAGACCCAGAGCGATACTACCAAATATTGCGCCCCAACCGAAGCACAGTAGTAATGGAAACAGGGGAGGTGGTGCAGTTGCCCGACGATAGTAATAAATCAGTAGCAATAGTGCTGGAATAACTGCATTTAACAGTGACCAGTTATCAGTTATCAGTGACCAGTGGCTCCTGACCAGTAAGTTATTTCTCCTTTGCTCCTAGTCTGCTGTGCTTCCTCTGCTCTCTTCTCTCCCTTGTTCCCTCTGCTAGCATCTAACTTCTCACCTGAGACACAATCGTCCGGTGGCGGGGGCTGTTGCAGGTGACAGTAGGTGGATGGAAACCTGCTGCTACGATTGCTTGAGCAATATCCAACGTGAAATATTCGTCTAGATATGGCTCGGTACTTTTGAGTAGCGTCAAGATGTAGGGTGGCATCTGGGCATAGATTGCTGACTGGGGATTCATGTCCATAATTGCCAAATATCCGCCTGGACGCAATAACCGCTGCATCTCCTGCAATATCTGCCGCGTGGCTGACTGAGGCAATTCGTGACAGACGAGAAAAATCGAAACGAGATCGTAATTTGCCTCTGGTAGTCCTGTTGCTTCTGCAGCAGCGTGTACCCATTCGATTTCGCTCTGGTTTTGCTGCTGCGATCGCTGATGGGCAACGGCAAGAAAATAGGGTGATAAGTCTAAACCAGTAATTTTTGCTTGGGGATAGAGTGATTTTAGAGCAAATGTACTCATACCCACGCTACAGCCTACATCAAGAATTGCTTGTGGGTTGTGAGGAAGTTGGCTTTTGACGATTTCATGATAGCTCTGACGAAGTTTAGCATCGCCAGCCGCGCCTGCATCAGACCAAATTCCTGCATGAACGGCACGCGCAGCGACTTCTACCTCAAAAGCTGCATCCCAACTGAGATTGCCTTGTTCGTAAGCGTGGAAAGAGCAGCAATAATACTCGGGATATTGCAATTGAGGATTGTATACCTGTTGCCAGTGGCTTTCCCATTCTTGAGAGCGTAATTCTCGGACTGTTTTTGTCCAGGGTACGCCAATTTTCTCTGCTCGTTTCACCATCATTTGCCGTGCTTGATGCTTAGCTAAGCTAGCTAGAGGCTGAATTGCCAGCACGGTGTTTACCAAGCGGGAACCTAGTCCCGTAGCAGTATTTGCAGCAACGGTCATGAGTAAGAGTTAAAACAATTAGTTTTTTTATAAACATTTCTGGTCGGCTAAAAGCCAACTGACGTTTTGTGCTGGGCTTTTAGCCAACAGGCATTTCTGGTAGGCTAAAAGCCCAGTAATACTGCAATTTTACAAGCTTTGGATCTTATGAGATAGGGGTGCGATCGCAACTATGTTTATCCTGCTCAACGCGGGATTAACCCAAGTTCCGAGTCTCAATTGTGGTCGTCAGGCGATCTAATGCTCCTGTCAATCTCTCTTGGGCAATAACAGTGGGATCGGGTGGTGCGGCTTCAGCAGCTTCTGGACTGCGGAAAAATCGGCGCTGGGCTTTTTCAAAGGCACGGATGATTAAGAAAAGGCAAAGAGCAATGACTAAAAAGTTGAGAACAGCTGCTAAAAACACACCGTATTTGATGCCGTTGACTGATAAATTTTGTAAATCTTGAACGTTAGCAGCCTGCAATGCCGGATTGAGAATTACGGGCGTAATAATATCTTCTACGAAAGAGGTAACGATTTTGCCAAATGCGCCACCGATAACAACTGCAACTGCCAAGTCAATGACATTGCCGCGCATGATAAACTTGCGAAAATCCGCCCACAAACCGCCGCCACTACTACGTGCCATAGATTTGTCAATCCTCTTTTATGTAGATATTTGATGTTTAGATGAGGATTATACAAGTTTTTTGGGTTTTTGCTCAAATGCGACTGCGCTAATTGTTACAAATGCTACATGTCATAGTTAAACTTTAGAAACAGCCGGACAACCCTGCACGTACCACCGCCAAGGGAGATCTACACCTTGAGATAGTCCGATCCGCGTTGTCTGGACGATCTTAAATTCATGCTGACGTTGTTCGAGCCATAGCGGTTGTCCTGGTTGTAATATAGTTCCGTTTAAGCCGCGGTCGATCTGCAAAATACGACATAGTTTACCTGGTCCAGCCGCTAGACGGTGCAAATTTTCTTTACTGCCGATTTCCCAGCCACTAGGCAAGCACTCCAGTTGTAAAGCGCGAATGAGTACAGCACTAGGAATTCCTTCGCAGTCCGTGACGACATTCAGGCAGTGGTACATGCCATAGATTTGATACACGTATGCTCTCCCTGCCATGCCAAATACAACTTGATTGCGTGGGGTGACACGCCGATAGGCATGAAAAGCTGGATCTCCAGGCGCATAAGCTTCTGTTTCGACGATCGCTCCCCTGAGAATTTGTCCAGACGGCAATTGCCTAACTAAATTGCAGCCAAGTAATGCTGGTGCAACTTCAGTAGATGGACGGGTTAGGGTAGAAGGTTCTAAAATCTGATGAAAGAGAGTCAATTTACCAGCAGTTATTTATTTACAATTAAACGGATGAAGGCTGTTAGCGATCGCCCGATCGCGCTCTGCTAATATCCCCAGGGTAGAAGTCTCTCGACTTCAGATCCTTGTGCTTGTCGAGATTAAAGAGAGGAAGAGTCACGAAATGGATATCAAACTTGTCTTAGTAGGATTAACGGTTGTATTTACTGTTTGTTGCCTATTTTTTGGCACGAAAAACGGATTTTACGATTCAGACAACTACCACGGTAACGGCTCTGCCCATTAACAGTGACCGGTGACCAGTTATCAGTGAAGAAAGGGTGTAGGGTGTAGGGTGTAGGGTGTAGGCAATTTTGAATCTTGAATGCATGAATTTTGAATTGCTCCCTCAGCTCCCTCAGCTTTCTTCCCCGACTCCCGACTCCCTAACCACTAGTTTCTATTCGCTGCTCGCTTCATTCATGACCTAATTATCCTACAATTCATCGTTTCATATTTATCGCTGCGCTCCAACAGCGGCATTAGGTTCGAGTGGAGGGGAAGATGAGCGATCGCATGTCAGCATCCTCTATGCCTGTAGGGGAAGCAAATTCAGAACTAGAATGCTTTCCCTATGGTGTGAAGCATGAGGACGAAGGTGTCTGTTTGATGGTCAAGATGGGACCGTACCGCATTCTGCTCGATTGCGGATTGACGGACATCTCTGTTTTACAATTGGGGCTAGAACAGCCTAAGTCTCATGGTTCACTTGTCGCTACCAACTCGCCAGTAGACCTAGTTTTATGCAGTCACGCTCATCCCGATCATGCTAAAGGTTTACTATCCCTGCATCGTGCCTTTCCGCAACTGCCAATTTATGCTAGCGAAGCAACAACTCGTCTGCTACCGCTGAATTGGTTAGATGAGGATGGAAAGATACCGCAATTTTGTCAAGCGCTACCTTGGCGATCGCCTGTGGAATTTCAGGATGGATTGACGGCTGAATTATACCCTGCCGGACACTTACCAGGGGCAGCAGCTATACTCCTTACCTACACGACTGGACGGCGCACTTATACAGTGTTTTACACGGGGGACTTTTTCTTATCTAACTCTCGCCTGGTGGAAGGTTTACCTTTAGAGGAGTTACGCGGTTTAGAACCAGATGTATTAATTATCGAAGGAACCTACGGCACGGCACGTCATCCGCACCGTCGCAACCAAGAAAATCAACTGGCTGAAAGAATTAATCGGGCGATCGCCAGTTCGTATTCTGTCCTTTTGCCTACATCGACTCTAGGTCTAGGTCAGGAAATTCTCATGCTGTTGCGCAGCCATCACAACTTTACCGGACGCAACCTCGATATTTGGGTTGATGGCAGTGTGGCTCAGGGCTGCGATGCCTATTTAGAATTACTACCACATTTCCCCACAGCAGTACAAAACTTTGCCAAACATCAATCTTTATTTTGGGATGAAAAGGTACGCCCGCGAGTCCGTCGCCTACCACTCGAACAGCGAGGAATTGTCGGTCAATCGCCCTGTATCGCGATCGCAGATAATGTTACCGATTTAAGTCAATACTGCCAACCCAACACGGGACCCTGGTTAGTTCTTCTACCTGAAAATCCTGGGCATCCTAACGAGTTTCAACCCTCACTCCTCACTCCTCACTCCTCACCCCTGGTAGAGGTAGAAACCTACCTGCTAGCACAGCACAGCGACGGTCCTGGCACGACTCAGCTCATTCACAACCTGCGACCGAAGCACGTGATTTTCGTTCATGGCGCGCCAACTTATCTAGCCGACCTAGCTAGCCTGGAAGAATTACGCAACCGCTACCACTTACATTCTCCAGCCGTTGGCACGCTTGTCGATTTACCCATCGGCGATGTTTTCGTTCAACCAGCTGCTCCAGAAACGAATTATGAAGGAGAACTTAACGAATTAGGTACTGTCGTAACTATTACCTTGCCTGATGCCATTACCGCCGATCCTCGCTGGCGCAATTTTGCCGATACAGGCTTAGTGGAAGCTCGCTGGCAAGGTGAAGACCTAGTTTTGCGGGGCTTGTCGCCCCGCGAGTTGATGAACCAAAATGGCGATCGCTTAGCCTGGACGGACTTGAACTGCTGCGCTACCTGCAAGTTCCAGCGCGGACAGCGCTGTTGGAACCCAGAATCACCCTTATTTGGCTTCAAGGTTACACCGGATGGCTACTGCCCTGCCTACGAACGCCAAGACGAATAAAACAAGTAAAGGCGTTATCTAAAACGCCTTTACTTATTAGAACTTATTCAGGATTAGAATCAGTAAAGCGATTGCGAATGCGCTCTGCTTCAGGGCAGTCGTCAGAAACTAAGGGTTCGGCATTGCCTCGCGGTACAGAAGCTAGCTTCTGAGTCACTGCGCCAATGCTTTCTAGGCGAACCATCTCCTCCCAAGAACAGATTTCGTCCTCTTCTTCAGTTTCATATCTGAGGGTGACTAAATCGCCTTCGATATCGATGATGCGGGCTTTCTCGATCCAGCGTTGCTGATCCCGCAAGAAGATACATACTTCACGCCCATCGCAACACAGTTGATAAATCTTGCGGTGTAGCATTTATTGCTTCTACCTTTCTCAACGTCGTTATACCTGTGGACTGTTGGGCTAAACCCTACTATATAATACCCAGTTTGAGTTACTTAACTTTACTCCAATTTGGCAATTATATGTTTGTATCTCAGTTTTTGCTTGTATTTCAGTTCCATATTATATTTCGGCCGCCAGCTATTGATTGAAACTACTACTGAGTCTAGCGGACACAAAGAAGCTTATTAGAGACTTCATCTGTCATTAGCAGCGTTTCGCTTATCCTCGCACTCCGACCGATATCAGTGGCTATCGACCGCGCTACATGCATTAAGCAAGTTGAAAATTTTTGTACCACCTTTGCGCTAGACGTTTACTTGAATGAATTATGCCTTTCCCTCTGCCTCCTCGGTTTGAGTGGCATCCTTCTAAGCGTCAGTTCGAGAAAACTCGACTTTATCAGCTCAATCTATTTTAATCAATTTTAACTCATTCTTTAGCATCTCATCAGCTTGAATAGAGAAAAATCAGGGTTTTCTATAAATCTTCCTCGCTCTTTTGCGCCATTTGACTGGTCATTTGTCATTTGTCGCTGCTCGTGCGCTCCCTTTCTTCACTGGTCGCTGATAACTGACCATTGATAACTGAGAACTGATTCAAGCAACTGGCATCTGCGTTCTTTCTTGCTTGTGAATCCGGTCTGAGTAATGAGCCGATCGCTCCTCGCTATTTTTTCGGGTCAGTATTCTCTCGACTAAGTTCTGTAGATGAGCTTTCCGAGTCATCATTGCTGGCGTACTATTGAGTCCGACCGTAGCTAAAATTGTTTCCCAACGGTAAACCCAATCGTGTTTTAAGAGTGAGTTGATGACATTATCAGTACGTATTTTTTGCAAACGATCGGGCTGGGAGTCAAGCGCGGCAAGAATTTCAGCTATATTAGGGGCATCGTAAGAAACTTTAATGACTGCATCCTCCCAGTCAAAATTTCGAGTAAAGGATTCGCATTCAGGGGGAACTCCTAGCATGACTGTTCCTGCTGCTGCACCTTCAAAAAAGCGTGCGCCTACTTCTTGTTGATCGCCAGTTGCATTTGTATCGTCAATTTTGGCGCGATTGGCAATAAAATAACGACTCTTTTTTAAAATATTCTTATACAAACTTCGGTGATATCGATGATCGATCGTGTATAGATCTTTGATAGTTTCATAGATGTAAAAAAAATTAACTCTTTCAGACAAATCTAATAAAGCTTGATGCGTGACTTGCGATCGGCGACCAACACTATAAAGATCGACGCTGCGTTCTCTGTTGAGCGGATAAGGACAGAACTTAATTGCATCAATCCCAAATGGAATGTATTCACAAGGATGCTGAATTATTTTAGTGACTCCCTCAATACTTTGGCTAAAGTTCATGAAAATATAGTCAAATTCTTGAAGAACACTCAACTGAACTTTCCATTTCTCAATATCTTTTGCCCAAATTTCATCGAGCCAAACTACTACTTTACGGCATTTGTTTCGCCAATTTTTAATTGAATTTATTGTAAGGATGTCTAGAGGAGACTGGCAGATGACAAAAAATAATTCATACTCTTTATCGAGATTGAAGTGCTTGAATAATGGATTGATGATTTTACTACTACCAACAGCTTGAGCCGCAGTATTAGCAATTCTATTAGTAACTTTGAACAATTCGGGATTAAAAACTGGTGTAAGTATATCGGCTGAATCAAATTCACAAATCAAATCTTCTAGCTCGTACAAATAACAGCGAGCAACATGAAATTTCATCTTTCGCAAAGATAATAATAAAATTCGAGCGTCTTTCTTAGCATCAAGATTGAAGACTACTGACATATCGTTCCCACCTACTCGAATATTAAACTTATAGTTTTGACATAGCTATTGCTATGTCACAGCAAAATTCTTCGCTTGTCTATGCAAGCGATCGCTTTTATGCAACTAGTGAATTTATCCGATTGAGTCTGCCGGAATACTACAACAGCTCCTACCAAACTTCCGCAAATTAGTCATGACAAATTATTTTGATATTGTGTAAGAATTTGTT
The DNA here is from genome assembly GCF_051657925.1 of Chroococcidiopsis sp. Classification (NCBI taxonomy): domain Bacteria; kingdom Bacillati; phylum Cyanobacteriota; class Cyanophyceae; order Chroococcidiopsidales; family Chroococcidiopsidaceae; genus Chroococcidiopsis; species Chroococcidiopsis sp. The sequence continues at coordinate 2,893 of NZ_JBOFLP010000191.1, read as the reverse complement.
GACAATCAGTGCGGTGAATTGATTTTAAAAAATCAAATCTTGCTTTAAGTATTTAAACTTAAAGCGGCAAAGTTAGTAGAAATAGTGTATGTATGTAAGATGCTGCTGACGAAAATTAGTAAGAATTGTTTGCGGAAGTTGCTTAAACTCTTACTGTCTTGATAAACGTATTGATTTATACTGTTTAGATTACTTGCTCGATCTCAGATAGATTGTAAAATAAGATACAAAATTTTCAAGTATATGTAAAAATATATAACGATCTTGGCTGGAATTTACGTAAGATCGCGGAGGCGTTTGTGCTTAGTGGCTGCTAGCCTTTGTAAAAAAGCCGAAAATCTTCGTCTTGCTGACTGAGTTGCGCCCATTCCACCCCAGCAGTTTGAAGCTTTGTCACCAATCGATCGCAAGCTGGACGTTCGGTAGCGTAGTGTCCGGCATCAATCAGAATTAGACCGCGATCGCGACTTTCTTGAAATTGATGAAACTTACAATCGGAAGTTAAATAAGCGTGCGCCCCTGTTTTGACTACAGCCGAAATAAAACTAGCACCAGACCCACCTACAACAGCTACTCGCTCAATTGGTTTTTGTAAATCTGCCGTAGGAGAGAAAAGCAGATCGGGAGGGTTCAGTGCCGTTTGAATTTGTTGTAACAATTCTTGCAAAGTTCGGGAAGGATTAATCTCTCCCACGCGACCGTAGCCTAGTTCTGGCTGTGTCGGTACGATCGGCGTGACTTGCTTGAGTTGTAATAATTGCGCTAGCACGTCAGCAGTACCGTCTGCTACTTGGTCAAAGTTAGTATGAGCTGTATAAATGCCGATGTGGTGACGAAAAGCTAGGCGCGTCATGTCCGCGATCGCATTTCCACTACACAAAGATTTCAGTGGACTAAAAATTAGTGGATGATGGGCAAAAATTAGATTGACTGGAATACCCGATTTTTGTAGTGCGATCGCCTCTTGCATCACTGCTAGAGTTGGTGTCAAGCATACCAGTACCCTTGCAGGTTGCTCTAATACTCCTGGTTCAATCTGCCAACCAGAATTATCCCAACTTTCTTGCCAAGCAGGATTTGCCCAATTTTCAAACCAATTTATTAAATCTGAGATTTTCATTGCGATTGGTAGTTGGTAATTGGTAGTTGGTAGTTGGTAGTTGATAATTGGTAAGCGGTGAGAGATAAACTGCTTATTTCTGACTTACGACTTACGACTTACGACTTACGATTTACGACTTACGACTTATTAAGCAATATGAACGACGAGTTCTCTAATATGGCTGCGTTGGCGGTGTTCCCAAATGTAAATTCCCTGCCAGGTTCCTAATAATAATTGTCCCCTGGAAATGGGAATTTGTTCGGAAGTGTGAGTTAGGGCTGTGCGAATGTGGGCGGGCATATCATCTGCACCTTCAGCATTGTGGATGTAATTCGCTGATTCTGGTACGAGTTTTGCCATGAAGTTTGCTAAATCTTGCAGTACATCAGGATCGGCATTTTCTTGAATCACTAAACTTGCAGAAGTATGGCGTAAAAATAAACTACACAGTCCAGTTTCCACACCAGATTGAGCCACAATTGCTTCAACTTTAGCTGTAATATTGGTAAAAGATTTACCAGCAGTAGAAAGTCTGAGAATATGTTGGTGCATGGTCAGTTATAAGGGAGCAGGGAGCAGGGAGCAGGGAGTAGGGAGCAGTTATCAGTGAACAGTTAATTCTCCGACTTACGAGTTACGACTTACCACTTCAAGCACGGCTTGGGCGATCGCTTCGTTGCCGTCTTTTGCTATAGGTTGAGATTGTCGAGGCGGTTGTGGAGGTTGGTGGAAAAATCCCCAGTGACTTTGAAAGAATTGTTCTGTGTTGAGAATTTGATGGTAAGAGTAATTCGCAATTCCATCAACTAAAAATTGAGCTTCGGCAAAGTCTTCACGAGTCAGGGTAACTATAGGAATTCCCACGCCAACTGCTTCAGCAAAAGTACCGTAACCTGGTTTAGAAATAACTCTGCCACAGAGGGGCATAAAATCAACTGGGCGTAATTTTTGGTCAGTAATTTTGATTAAATTTGGTAAGTTTGGAGCCTTAGCATCAAAAGTGAGGAATTGCCAATCGGGGAAAAGTTGGAGATTTTCAAACGGAATTTGTTGTAGACCTAAACCACCAAAAGTGAGTAGAATAGTTTCTTCGACTGGGGTACTAATACCCCAATTAGATCGTAGCGTGTCGATCGCATGGCGGGGCGAACCACCAGTTAAACCGACATCGGTAATATTGGGAAAAGCACTCATCGGTTCGTGGAAAGGTAACCGAAATAGGCGATCGCATTGCGCGTAATGCTTGCCCATCCAATCGGCAAATTCCACAAATTCACCTCCCCAATCGCGATAAATGAAGTCCCATCCAAAGTTACTACTCATATAACAGGGAATACCTGCGGCATGGGCGATCGCTACTGCCAAAGGAGGGATATCGGCAAGGATCAGATTGACGCGATTTTGACGGATAAAGTTAACTTCTGAGGCAATTATCGAGCGTTCTTGTTTGCGGATTTGCTGTAGCTTTTCTAACGTGGCGGCTTTGTCCATCGTTAGGCTATCCGACTGTATTACACCCAAATCGAAGGCGCGGGGACGATAAATGAAATCTCCTTCTATGTAAGATTCCAGCAACCATCGGGGTGCGGTTGTCACCATGATGAGTAAGATATCGGGACACAACTGCTGGATCTTCGCTGCAAGTGAGGCGGTGCGGGTAGCATGTCCGAATCCGTGGTTGGTGATGGCTATGTATATGGTAGGTCTAGTTTCCATACGAAGTTGGAGATGTTTATTGTCACGCAAAGACGCAAAGACGCTAAGCACCCTTTGCGCCTTCGCACGGACACT
>NZ_JBOFLP010000190.1:0-3576 GCF_051657925.1 Chroococcidiopsis sp. | reverse complement strand
AATTTTATCTGATAAAACTGCACTAATCATCTCTCCTGTATGAACTTCGAGATGAGCTTCCTCTATCGCTTCAAACAAGAGAACCTGCCCTGGAAAAACAATCCGTTCAAAGTACCATTTGGGAATATTTGTAATCTTAATAACCTGGATTTGGTTAGTCTCATTAACGTAGCTGCAAAGAATTCGACTGAAATGCTGATTTTCAGCGCTAAAAGAGATCGATTTGGAGCCAAAAATACAGGTTTTTTGCTGAATCATACTGCTAATTAACTAAGCAAAATTATGGATGTTAAATTAGGTAATAAGCTGAAAATGAAAGCTTGTCATTTCCATATTACACCTGAAATACCAAATCTTTTAGTCTTAGTTTTCTGTCTATTAGCTACCTCTGATAGTGTCGTACAATCATTGGTAGTTGAAACAGTGAGGAAAACAGTTTTGTATTCTAAAAACTTAGGAGTAAGTGAATAGCTCATCCAATTAGGGTTTATCTTATGAACAAAAAGCGTTTTTGAGTAGATTTAATTGTTGATTAAATTACTACTTATGATTCAATTTAAAGATTTTTTATTTTAATTACAACAACCAATTTTTAGAAACGTGTTTGTATTATTTGTTTTTATTATCCGATCGCCAAACAATAGCAATTAATTACGAAGAAGAATTATGGCTTTAGATGTAGTCGAAGCAAATATAGCTTAATATAAAATAATTGCTCTCGATCCTTGACAACTGTTAAGGGAAGAATAGCTTGGCGCTAGAAAAACACCGTCTTCTTATCGAATGTGGTAGTCTTTCTTTGTCAGCTTTGAGTTTGAGTACGAGCAAGCCTTGCTAAAATTAGGCTTTAGCAGATAGTAATCATTCTGACGCTCTAAGCTTTCTTTTTGTATAGCTTACCCAATTTTTGCTGTGGCGCTTTGAACAGCTTCAGCTAAGGTCGGATGGATATGTACGGCATCGCGGATTGTAGTGTAGGGCGCGTCAACGTTCATTAGGTCGATTAACATATGCACCAGTTCCGCACCCTCGATCGCCATCACAGCAGCCCCAATAATCCGATCTGTGTTCCCATCCACAACCACTTTGATGAATCCGTTCGACTCTCCTATCTCGCGAGCTTTGCTGTTGTTCTCGATCTCAAATTTTGCTACCTTTACCTCCTTAAATGTGCGGCGTGCTTCGCGTTCGGTCAAGCCCACACGTCCCAGTTCTGGATCGGTAAACATAGCGTATGGTACTAGGCGATCGGTGGTGCGGGATTTATCACCAATTAACTGCGATTCTAGTATTCGGTAATCGTCCCAGGATGTGTGAGTGAACATTGGACCACCACGAATATCACCAGCCACCCAAATACCCTCCACATTGGTCGCGAGCGACTTGTTTGCCTCAATAATACCCCGCTGCGTCACCTTCACTCCCACCGTCTCAAGCCCCAGGTCGTCCGTGTTCGGTACGCGACCTGTAGCTATGAAAAGATGAGTCACTGCCAGTTCGTTTAAGTTTTCCCCTAAATTGAGAGTGAGGGTGATACTATTATCCCAACTTTGCAAACACTGCACCTGCGCGTTCAGACGAAATTCAATCCCCTCCTTCTCCAGTAATCCCTGAATGGTGAAAGCTGTATCTTCATCCTCATGACTGGCAATATGAGGACCATCCTCGATTACTGTAACTTGACTACCCATGCGCTGGTAGAATTGTGCCATCTCCAGTCCGATGTAGCCACCACCTATAATTGCCAAATGCTTTGGCAATTCAGTTTGCTCGTGCCAATTTCCCGCATGAATAATGTCAGTTTGTTTTAACCCATCGATCGCTGGAATAAAGCTACGTGTGCCAGCGTTCAACACGATCTGTCTGGTCGTCACTAATATGTCTCCCACTCGCACGCGGAAGTTTTGTCCATCACGACCATCAATGCCGGCGTGACCGCGCAACAGCTTCGGGTTGTCCGAGTTCTCAAATCTTTGTTCGAGCGTAGTGCGCGATTGCATGGCAATGCGCTTGGCTCGCCCTAACACTGCCGGAAAGTTGACCTCAACGCTGGGTATATGCAGACCGTAATCTACAGCACGGCGTGCTTGGTGTGCTACTTTAGCCGAGGCGATCGCAGCCTTTGTGGGGGTGCAACCGAAGTTTACGCAGGAACCGCCAAGATGTTTGCGCTCCACCAAGGCGACCCGTTGCCCAGCCTTTGCTAGAGCAAAGGCTAGTGGTATGCCTGCTTGCCCTGCACCGATAATAACTACGTCGTAGTTAGTCCCTTCCATATGTCCCTTCCACTACTTGACATTTTCGGTGTTTTGTGGAACAAACGGCATCGCCATAAGGCAACATGATGCTACTTTACTGCCATTGCAACGATTAAGGGGTTACTGCTTTGAAGGAATAGCACCCAGTTGTTGCAGTAAGCCAAGCAAATCTCCAGCATTTCGGGTTTCTATTAGTTGCTTATCTTCAAGGCGATAGATACTAATCCCTGTCATTGTCACCCGTTTGCCTGTTGCTGGAACCCCAACAAACTCACCAGAATGAGTAACGTTGCCTGTCCATCGCGCTACGACTTTATTCCCCTCAGCGATTAAATCATCAATGGTGAATTGAAGATCGCTAAAGGCGGTTAACAAACCTCTCAAGTCTTGCTTAGCACCTTCGGTTCCCCGTCCTGGGGGGTTGTGACCGTAGTCGATGTAGCTAGGAGCAACAATTTCGTCAATGACTTCTTCCCGCGCCTGGTTATATACTTCCTCAAAATATCGGTAGATAACAGCTTTATTGTCCTCTTGCGTAAACTCTCCCATGTTTATCCATCCTCCTTTTTCACCTTGCTGACAACTACAATGAATTTTATAGATTGTTGTGTGTGTGGCTCAGCTTGCGTTCTCTGCTATTTTTAGACAGGATCAAAAGCGAATACAGATTTTACCGAAGTGTGCACCACTTTCCATATACTTGAATGCTTCGGGTACTTCCTCAAAGGAAAACACGCGATCGACTACTGGTTTTAGCTTGTGCAGTGCAACAACGCGATTCATTGCCTCTAATGTGTCGCGACTTCCAACGTGTATTCCTTGTATTCGGACGTTCTGCTGTACAATGGGGACGATGTTGAGTTCTATGGATATGCCTGCAAGGACACCAATGAGGCTGATGTGTCCGCCAGGGCGGATAGCACGCAATGATTTTGCTAACGTGCCAGCACCACCCACTTCTACTATGTGGTCAACACCAATGCCTTCAGTAATTTCTTTTGCTTTTTCGTCCCAATTTGCTGTCATCTTATAGTTGATGCCGACTGATGCCCCCATACTGATTGCCTTAGCCAGCTTTTCGTCACTACTTGATGTCATAATTACACGCGCACCTGCAAGAATGGCAAATTGCAGGGCGAAAAGAGAAAGACCTCCTGTACCTTGCAACAGTATTGTATCTCCAGCTTTTAAGTTGCCTCGTTCAATTAGTGCGTGCCAAGCTGTAACTCCTGCACAGGGAAGTGTAGCGGCTTCCTCGTCTGTGAGATGTTCTGGTACGTGAACAACCCCATCTTCATGCAGCACTGCATATTCGACT
>NZ_JBOFLP010000189.1:0-24269 GCF_051657925.1 Chroococcidiopsis sp. | reverse complement strand
AATTAGACTCGCTTCTGGCTAGATTTTTTAAGAGTAATTTTTTTGTGCCAAAGATTGTTATCCCCAGGATCGACAGTTGAATCTGCCAAGGAGCTAAAACTAAGGTTAAAATCAGGCTGACAATTGCTGCTGTCCCTGTTAGGTAAGCCATCTCATCAGCAGATTTCTTGCAGAGATACCCAGACGCTATACAAGTTATAAACGGCAGAAGGAAAATCCAATGCATAGCTAAATGTTTTTTATTCTTTTATTAACAAAACTTAAATTTTGAGTCTTCTATCCTTGGTTAGAATTGTATATTCTATTCCGATTCCGAGCTGAAGATTCTGTTGTTTTTGTAACAAAAAATGCGAGTAGAGCGATCTCGCGATCTAGAATAACTCGCTCAGGGATTGCAATACATACACTGAGCCGGATCGGCTACTTTAACACCCTGCGGAAATAGTTTTTCTTGTTGAAAACTGCATTTTTGGCACTGATAGACTACCGAGCGGATTGCAGATGTGGGAAGATTGCATAATCCACAGGGTAATCCCCGACGTTGGGCGATCGCGTCAAAGCCAGGACAAGCACAATTAGGACATCTTTGATGAATTTTTTGAATTAAATTTTTAGTAGCTTTAGCAATATTCTGCATTCTGGTTGGATTATATAGCGCCCGCATATCTGTTTCGATATGCACTTTCCCTGTTGAGGATTTGCTTAAGGCAAAAGTCACAATTTCTGTTAATTTTTCTTCTGTATTGATACCTTTAAAAATTTCTGTGCGCTCTAAAGAGTCAGAACTGAGCATGACAACTAAACCGTGAGACGGAAAGCCAATTTTACGAGCAAAAGACTCGGCTTCTTCAACAGTTCTAACTGATTGACTATTAAAGTTAGTTTCTGTGGAAATTTCCTGACCAACAATTTCTAATTGATTTAGCGTATCGATGAAAACGACTATTTCTTGATTCGACGAAATAAAAGGTAGATCGGGATGAGGTGCAAAGGAACCTTCACTAGCGATCGCAATTGTTTCACCTGTTATTTCTAAAGCTTTTTTGGCTTTGAATTTAGCTGTAGCAATTTGGTCTGCTGGTCTGGCAATATCGCGAGTAAACGTACCAAAGATATCTGTGTTAAAGTCATTTGGAACAATACATTGCACTCCCAATTCTGGTTCTACAATGGGTGCGATCGCTTCTTCTTTCTTGTGCATAGTAGCAATGACTGCTACGCGACCTATAAATAAAGAATTTGTTGGCATATAGCAGTTTGATTAAATCCATGAAATTATGGCTATTTTCTGGTAGCAATGTCCGCCCCTTACTCCCTGCTCCCTGCTCCCTGCTCCCTGCTCCCTCTAAAGTGCTTACCAACGTTTATCTTTATAGCGCTTGCGGTGCAAAAATTTTTCTGGCACAACGCTAACAGATTTCCAGATTGGCATTGCCCAACCCCAGCCAATGTCATGTAGCATGACGTAGAAGCAGGGAATGATAAATAGAGTCAGTAACGTTGCTAAAGCTAATCCTGAAAATACCACAATTCCTAAAGGTTGGAGAAACTCCGAACCTTGACCGATACCCATAGCAAGGGGAAGCATCCCCAATACAGTAGTGATGGTTGTCATCAAAATCGGACGCAAGCGTTGCGGCGCGGCTTGCTGAATTGCCAGCCAACGAGAACAACCCTCCCGTTCCCGAATTTGATTTGCCAGTTCCACCATAATAATTGCGTTATTGACCACAATCCCAACCAATAACACCGCACCTACCAAAACCGTCGCCCCAATAGCCGTCTGGGTGACGTACAGTCCAAAAATACCTCCAGCTAGGGCTAGCGGGACGGTAAACATGATGACGAAAGGATCGATTAAAGAGTTATACTGCACTGCCATCACGACAAATACGAGAAAAGCAGCCAAACCTCCTAAAAGCTTTAACGAGTTTTGCAACTGTTGATTGGACTGCGCCGCCGAACTAGGTATGACGTTGATTCCTTGCGGTAATTCTACATTTTGCATCACGTTGTTAACTTCAGCTAGCGCTTGCCCTAAACTCGCTCCCTCTGCTAGAGTTCCGGCTATGATAAATACTTGTCTTTGGTCGATTCGTTGCACTTCTCCTGGTGCTTGACCGATTTCAATTTGGGCAACATCACCAAGGCGAATTTGACGATTCCCTTCAATAAATAAGGGAAGGCTGGCGAGTTGAGAAGGACGCTGGATTGTAGTTTCATTCAATTGGACGCGAATATCAACTAAGCGATCGCCTCTTTGTAGTTGCGTTGGTATTGAACCTTCGAGCGCGGTTTGAATTGTTTCGCCAATTTCTTGAGTTGTCAAACCAAATTCTGCTACCCGTTCCCAGTCAGGACGAATCTGGACTTCTGGTTGTCTGGGAGTCGCATCGGGTCGAAAACTTGCTAATTTTGCCTGCTGTTCCAAAGCTTGGAGAACTTGCTGTCCCGCGCGATTCAGTTCTTCTGAGTCAGATCCCTGAAGGATTACATCCAACTCTGCCCCCCGTACGGGAGAATTAGTTAAGATCAGACCCCGCACCTCTCCTGGTCGCAGGCGGATAACTGTTTCAACTAAGTTGAGGCGATCGAATTCCTGGCTTACCCTAGCAACATACGCCTCTACGTTAGTACCTGGTTTAAGAGTAATATTACTGCTGCCACGCAGAGGATTTTCACTAGTATTATTGCCAAACAGAAAACCACCCGCAGTCGAAAAGATGTATTCGGTTTCTGGCTGTTTGAGTAAAATATCGTCTACAATTTCCATCACCTTACGGTTCGTTTCCAACGCCGTACCAGGAGGAAACTGCACGAATAATCTAGCCTGTCCGGTATTAATGCGAGGCAGAATTTCTTGGGGAATTTGTCCTGCCATCCATAAACTACCACTACCCAGGACGAGAAAAGCCAGAAAGACAACAATAAATCGCCAGCGCAACAGCCGATTTAAGAAGTTGCCATAACTACGAGTTGCAGCCTCAAATTTGCGATTAAATTCTCGCAGTAACCAAAATTTACCAATTCCACTCGATCGCTTTATTCCCATTAATCTTGATGTCATCATGGGTACGACCGTTATTGCTACTAGAATTGACGCGGCGACGGCAAAGCTGATAGTTAAAATTAATTCTCTAAATAGGAGAGAGAACAAACCGCCAATTAGCAAAAACGGCAGCACCGCCACCAAGTTAGTACTGGTAGAAGCAACCAAGGCAGATTCTACCTCACGACTGCTGCTTTCAGCGCGATCGACGATCGAGGTTGTTGTTAGGGGCGCACGGCTGTGCGCCCTAACTCCCTCGACAATATTCTCCAACATAACGATGGAGTTATCGACGACGATGCCAACGCCGAGGGCAAGTCCGCCTAAGCTGAAGACATTGAGGGAAAGACCGAATAATCCCATCAAGATGATTGCAGCGCAGGTCGCTAGCGGAATGGCAAGAACGATAATGATGGTTTGACGTAGCGAACCGAGGAAAAGTAGAACCGCGATCGCGGCGAGTCCCGCACCAATTAACCCCGAACTGGTAACGTTAGAAATTGAGTTCTGAATGAAAATTGACTCATCTAGAGTGGGAGTAATCGTCGCATCAGCTGGAATTAAACCCGATTGCCGTAGAGATTCGATCCGACGCTTGACTCCATCAACCACTGCGATCGTATTGGCTTCTGGTTGTTTTTGAACGCTAAGTTTGACGGCTGGAGTTTTGTTGAGAAAAGCAAAAACCCTTTGATCTTCCGTCCCGTCTATAACTTCCGCAAAGTCTCGCAGGTAAACGCGCCGCGATACCCCTGGTGTAGAGTTATTTTCCTCAAAGGTAGCGGCTTCAAAGGATAAGTTGCGAATTTCCTGAGAGGTTTGAAATCTACCGCGAGTCCGCGTCAAGGGTTCGGATTCTCCCAAAATTCGACCCCCAGCAATATCTTGGTTGCGGGTTGTCAGTTCTTCCAATACGTCAGTTAAACCCACACCCACAGCTTGGAGGCGATCTAAATCGATATTAATCCTCACTTCTTCCTGCACGCCACCGGACACGTCTACAGCTGCTACTCCTGGGACGACACTTAATTCGCGTCCCAGTTCTTCATCAGCAAAGACGCGCAGATCTACAGGCTTAAGTGTTGGGGAGGTCAACCCAAATTCGTAAATTGGCGATTGCGAAGGATCGACTTTGAATAATCGGGGTTCTTGGATATTTAAATTGTCGGGCAATCCACCTCGACCTCGGTTAAAAGCCGCCGTAGCATCATTTAAGGCTTGATCGATATTCCCACCAGGCTGAAAGAACAGATCGATACTGACTTGTCCTTCGCGAGTCTGGGAATATACTTGGACTACGCCTTCTGTAGCTGCTAAAGCTTCTTCTAGCGGTCGAGTAATTTCGTCAACTGCAACTTCTGGCGATACCCCAGGAACATCTAGCCGCACGCCGATGCGAGGATAGGTAATCGCAGGCAACAGATCGACTTGCAGTGTCGTTAGAAAAAAGACACCTAAGACGATCGCGGCTACAGTTAACATCAGTGTGGCGATGTGTCGTCGGATCGAAATGGCGCTGATACTAAATCCCGATGTTGGCGGCTGCATTACCTATACTCTGTATCGACAAATTCAAGCGAGGGCGGGTTTTGGCAATTTACGGTTGATGCTGTCAACATGTTTGCTAAACCCGCCGCAATTTCCAATTTCTGACCCTAGTACGGGCGGGTTTTGAGCCGAGATTGACTGTTGAAGCCGATGATTCATCTGCTAAACCCGCCCCTACGATTCCTGTTGCTGTGTTTCCGATAAGACCGACAGTCGCACGGTTTCACCATTTTTCAATGGTCTACCACTTCTCGCTACAAACCTTTCCCCTGGTTGCAACCCAGATAGAATTTCTACTTTGCCATCTACCCGTTCTCCCAATTTCACCGATCGCGCTGCTACTTTTTCTCCAGTTATGACAAATACTGTTGCTGTATTCGGGAGTCGGGAATTTTCTCCCCCAGCGCCCTCAGCTCTCTTCTCCCCTGCTCCCTGCACCGAAGCGCTCCCCACTCCCTGCACCACAGCCGTCTCAGGAACCACAACCCTAGAAGCTACGTTACTCTCAAAACTCACCCGTGCTAGCAATCCACTGCCGATCCGTCCATTGTCGTTGGGAATGATGACTTCTATGGGAACTAGTCTTGCCGTGCGATCGGCAGCTGGAGAAATTCGGCTAATTTTTCCCGTAAAAGCCTGGTTAGGGAAGGCATCTAGTCTCACCCTCACTGTCTGTCCGACGCGCAGATTTGCCAAGGCTAATTCTGAGATTTCTACATTCACCTTGACGCGGCGAAAGTCTCCTAAACGCAGAATTTCACCGTTAGCTTGCAGAAAATTTCCTTCTTCCGTGACTTTTTGCGTGACTACACCATTTATTGGAGAACGGATATTTGCGTAGGATAATTGCTCTTGGGCTTGAGCGATCGCTGCTTGTTGAGCGTTAACGCGATCGCTAGCTGCTGCTACCGCTTGTTCTTCGGTACGGACTTCTTCTTCAGTAGCTTTTAACACTTTGCCAGCACTTTGAGCGTTGGTACGGGCTTGTTCGGCGGCTTGTTCGGCAACTGCACCCTGTTCGACCAATTGTTGTTGGCGTTGAGAGTCTGACTGTGCTTGTTGAAATTCTAACCGTGCTTGTTCTACCCTGGCTTTGGCATTACTGACTTGATTTCTGGCTCTAGCAACTTCTGCTTTGAGGGCTGCTAATTCTGCTTGTTCTTGGTTCAGCGCCGTTCGCAATATAGTATTGTCTTGCTGGGCGAGGACTTGACCTTGTTTGACGCGATCGCCCACATCGACTAAGAGTTTTAATATCCGCCCTTCTACTTGCGCCCTGAGCGAAACTTCTTGTAGTGGTAGAGTCGTCCCTGTATATTCCGGTTCCGTGCGAATTTTTCCGGTACGGGCGATCGCCACTTCTACAGCGGGTGGTTGCTGTTGTTGTTCTGCTCCCCTACCCTGGGATTGCGCATCAGCCGCTTCTTTCGGTAGAATGCCACAGCCTGCTGTAGCGCTGAGTACAACAGCACTCAACGCAATTGCTTTCAATAGATCGAAGGCTCCCATAAAAAAATTCTGATTTTTGCTTTTGCTGCGGCAACTTCAATATATAAGCTAGTCTTTATGACTGAGTGTGGCTGCGGCTATTTCTTCCTGCCATAGCTCGGATGATTGTTAAGTTATTTAAACTTTTTCTGTTCGCAAAGTGGCTCCCTCTCAAGAGGGAAAAACTAGCGATCGCCAACATGTCAAATCCAATTGCTAACACTACAAAGACCTAGCATAAGCAACAGATGTGACATAAATGTGTCATGAAGAAGTCGAAAGTCACGCAATCCACAAATAAGTCTATTGCCTCCGATCTTGCGGGAGTTGGGGAATCGCAAGACTTACTACTTCACGAACAGATCCCCCCTAACCCACGCCACTTTGACGCGACGTGCTTTAACGGGGGAACCCCCGCACGCAAGTAGCTTCCCTTCAAAAGGGGGGAACAAGAGAAAGCCACACAAAAACCACACATAGGATAAATCAAAAGAATATATCTATCCCCGACTCCCGACTCCGGTACGGGCGGGTTTTGCACCAGGGTGTTTTGTCGTGGCTGCGAATCCGGCGCTAAACCCGCCCCTACATTTCCGGCTCCGGTACGGGCGGGTTTTGCACCAGGGTGTTTTGTCTTGGCTGTGAATCTTTCGCTAAACCCGCCCCTACATTTCCGACTCCCGACTCCCTGCTCCCTGCTCCCTAACTCCTAGATCTGTTGCCAGCAAGATACAATAAATCCAGCAAAAGTTCTCAACATATTATTATATTGAGACAAACTAGGAGAACGATCGCGCATGGGCAAGGTAGTCGGCATCGACTTAGGGACAACGAACTCAGTCATAGCGGTGATGGAGGGTGGTAAACCTGTGGCGATCGCCAATGCAGAAGGAATGCGGACTACTCCCTCCGTGGTTAGTGTCAGTCGCGAAGGAGAAGTGGTGGTGGGACAAATGGCGCGACGACAAGCCGTTCTCAACCCCAAAAATACATTTTACTCGGTCAAGCGTTTCATCGGTCGCAACTATAGCGAACTCAGCCCCGAATCGAAGCGGGTTGCTTATACAATCCGCAAAGGCGAAGCTGGTAATATTAAAATCGACTGCCCGCGACTGAATAAAGAATTCGTTCCCGAAGAAGTCTCGGCAATGGTGTTAAAAAAGTTGGTGGAAGATGCCAGCAAATATTTAGGAGAACCCGTCACTAAAGCAGTCATTACCGTTCCCGCCTATTTCAACGACTCCCAACGCCAAGCCACGCGGGATGCTGGGAGAATTGCCGGACTAGAAGTCTTGCGGATTTTAAACGAACCCACGGCTGCATCCTTGGCTTATGGCTTAGACCGTCAGGAAAGCCAAACGATTTTAGTATTCGACCTAGGTGGTGGTACGTTTGACGTGTCGGTTTTGGATGTTGGCGATGGTGTATTTGAAGTGAAAGCCACTAGTGGAGATACACAACTAGGTGGTAACGATTTTGACAAAAAGATTGTCGATTGGCTGGCAGAGCAATTTTTAGAGACAGAAGGGGTAGACTTAAGACGCGATCGCTCTTCTCTACAGCGCTTAATGGAGGCAGCAGAACGGGCGAAAATCGAATTATCTGGCGTGACGGTAACAGACATCAACCTCCCTTTCATCGCTGCTACAGATGAGGGTCCCAAGCATTTAGAAACAAGACTCACCCGTTCTCAATTTGAAGGCTTGTGTACGGACTTGTTAGGACGATTGCGCGTCCCTGTCAAACGGGCGCTAATGGATTCTAACTTGCGACCCGCAGATATTGATGAGGTTGTCCTTGTCGGTGGAGGGACGCGAATGCCAATGGTACAAGCACTTGTAGAGGCATTAATTGGCAGAGAACCGAATCAAAATGTCAATCCCGATGAAGTTGTAGCTGTTGGGGCAGCAATTCAAGGCAGCATTTTGGGCGGCGAGATGAAAGACGTGCTGCTATTGGATGTCACGCCTTTATCGTTGGGATTGGAAAGTGTCAGCGGCGTGATGAAAAAATTGATCCCGCGCAACACGACAATTCCCGTGCGTCGTTCCGATATCTTTTCTACCGCAGAAAACAATCAAACTGTCGTAGAAATTCACATCGTTCAGGGCGAACGGGAAATGGCAGCTGATAACAAATCCCTCGGACGGTTCAAACTGACGGGTATTCCACCCGCGCCGAGGGGAATTCCCCAAATTCAGGTGTCGCTGGATGTCGATGCTAATGGAATTCTACAGGTCACGGCACTCGATCGCACGACAGGCAGAGAACAGAGTATCACCGTCCAAGGGGCTTCTACCCTCAGCGAGGGAGAAATTCAACGGGCAATTCGCGAGGCAGAACAATACGCCGATATCGACCGTCAGCGCAAAGAACGGGTAGAAAAGCGGACGCGGGCAGAGTCTTTGACAGTCGAAGCAGAACGACAATTGAAGGAAGTCGCGTTAGATTTCGGAATGCAATTTGCGCGGAGTCAGCGCCAGCGAATCGAAAGTTTAGTCCGCGAACTACGGACAAACTTAGAGGAAAATAACGATCGCGGCATCGACCAATTATTTGTCGAACTGCAAGATGCAATCTACGAGTTAAAACGCGAGATCCGCGAATACTATGGTGAGGATGAGGAAGAAGGCTTATTTGACTCAATCAAACGCATCTTTACGGGTGATGACGATGATTACTTTGACATACCTCGCCGAGACAACTATCGCGATCGCGATCGCGACTACTACGACTATGGTAGAGAAGATTACAGCCGCGATCGTTCCCCGTATTACGGAGATAAGCCCAGTAGTCGTAAGCGTCCCACATACCGAGACAACTGGGATGATGACGATGATTGGCTATAATCTAGCGATTAACAGTTAACAGTTGTCAGTTATCAGTTATCAGAAGACAGGAGATAGACTAACCACGCACCACTCTCTTTTAGCTAAATTGGCACGTTGATTGCTAGAACTAAACAAGAAAACATTAAACGGTAACTTATAAAAGCTAACAGCCAAAAGCTGCAAGCGGATAGCTAAACTATGCAAGATTTGCGTAACTTTCGCGATTACTATGAAGTGTTGGGAGTCTCCAGAGAGACAAGCAACGAGGAGATTAAAAAGGTTTTCCGGCGCTTAGCCAGACAATATCATCCTGACTTAAACCCAGGTAATAAAGAGGCAGAGGAAAAATTTAAGGCAATTGGCGAAGCTTACGAAGTCCTTTCTGACCCAACTCGACGGGCAGAATACGACCAATATACTAAGTATTGGAATCAGCCTGGTTTCTGGAGCAAGCAAACTTCCCGCGCTAAGACTGCCGATAGTCGCGGTAATGGCAATAAAGTCGATTATGGCGCATTTCCCGACTTTAATAATTTTGTCGATCAAGTCTTGGGACGGCGCAAACAAGCCAGAACGGCAACAGCCGATGACGAACCAGTGACGACAGCACCCCGCGATCCGTTTCGTCCTGGGACGACTAAAGCAGCTTATACAGTTAATGCTCGGATCGCGCGGCGCGATATTGAGGCTAAGTTAACTATACCCTTAGAACGGGCATATGAAGGCGGATTGGAGCGCGTTCGCCTCCAAGAAGACGGGCGATCGCTAGAAGTCAACATGCCACCTGGAATGTATACCGGACAGATCGTTCGCCTGCGAGAACAAGGAATTGGCGGCGGCGATCTTTATTTGAAAATAACCGTTCCTCCTCATCCGTATTTCAAGTTAGAAGGTAACGATATTGCGATTCAGTTACCAATTACTCCTGTCGAGGCAATTTTAGGTGGTGCGGTAGAAGTACCAACTTTAGATGGTTTGGTACAAATGAATTTACCTCCAGGCGTGCGCACTGGGCAAAGGTTACGACTGGCAAAGAAAGGTTATCCCGATGCTGATGGTGAACGAGGCGATCAAATTGTTGAGATTCAAATAGTTGTTCCCAGAAACATTAGTCCTGAAGAACGAGATTTATACGAGAAAATTCGTCAAATAGAAACTTTCAATCCCCGCGCTGACTTACCAATTTAGAGATCTATGTAATGTATGTCAGAATGGCGAGAAATTAGACAAAAAGTCTTGCGGCGAGACAACCGTATATGTCAAGTCTGCGGGAAAGAGCATAGCGGACAAGTACATCATATTCTGCCTAGAAGTCAAGGCGGAACAAACGATCTGGCAAATTTAATTACTCTGTGCGGTAAATGTCATATGGTAATTAGTCCCGTTCCTGAATGGTTAATTACTAAATTGTGGCAAATTCCGGCTGAAGAAATTAGCACCGCAAGTCAAGCCATCCAAGACAAAATCGATAAAATTGTCAAGCAGAGCAAAACCGAAAAATGAACTATTTGGCGCATCTATTTTTAGCCGACGATCGCCCAGAATCAATGATAGGTAATCTTTTAGGTGATTTTCTTCAAGGGATAAGTAAAGACCGATATTCAATCGCAATTCAGCAAGGAATAGAATTACACCGAAAAGTCGATGCCTACACAGATTCGCATTTAATAGTTAAAGAAGCTAAACAACTAGTTTCTGCATCGCGCAGAAAATTTGCCGGAATTTTATTAGATGTATTTTACGATCATTTTCTCGCTCGATATTGGCAGAATTATAGTTCGGTGACGCTTGATGATTTTAGCCAGAAAGTATATGTAATCTTATCGCAAAATCAATCGATTCTACCCGATCGCCTTAAACGTGCATTACCACAAATGATTCAACAAGATTGGTTAAATAAATATCAATATATTAGTGGAATAGAGGTGACGCTCAACCGGATGGCTCATCGCGTGAGCAGGCAAGGAGAGATTTTAGCTAGTGGGATTGAAGAATTAACAGCTCATTATCAGGAATTAGATCGCAGTTTTCAATCCTTTTTTCCTGAATTGATAGGGTACGTCAAAACGACCCGATCGCACCTGAAATACCCTGATAGGATGGAAGTAGGTAAATAAACCCGATCGCAAACGCAATTATGACTTTGGGTAATGTCCGCGACCTGTACCAGCAGGTAATTCTAGAACACTATAAAAAACCTCGCCACAAAGGAAAAACCGATCCCGTGCATCGGTATCAACGGGGACATAATCCTTCTTGTGGAGATACGATTGAATTAACGGTGCAACTGAATGAAGCGGGCGATACGATCGCAGATGTAAAATTTGATGGTGAAGGTTGCGCGATCGCGATGGCATCGGCTGACTTAATGGCAGATGTTTTGCGCGGGAAGCCTGTCAGCGTCGCATTAGAGATGGTGCAGCGCTTTCAACGGATGATGAAAGGGGAAGACGAGTTTCCCAAAGAACAGCGCAAACTTAACGTGATGGCGGGAGTCGCTCAGTTTCCCGTGCGGATCAAATGTGCTAATCTCACCTGGCATACCCTCAAAGCTGCCTTGGAATCAACCAAAGAGCAAGTGCCTGAAGGATTTATCAGTAACGAAAACGAGTAATCGATCTCACAATTTGATTTCACAATGCCAACTACAACTGATTTTCTCAATGCTTCTGGGTGGGTAGGAATAACCACCCTAGCTTTGGCGGCGATAACCGTCCTGGGTTTTCTGCTTAAATGGGGAATTAGATTTCGCCTCGTCGGGATTACTGGCTTTTTAGGCGTACTCACGGGTGGATTGTTTGCCCTTGGTTTAGTACCATTTACCCGCACGCTCATTCCAGGCGCAGTACGCTACTCTCTAGTCTTCGACAACGGCGGGACGCAAACCGTAATTGCCGTACCTCGGACGATTGATAGCCAAGCGTTAGAAGCAACAATGCAACAAGCCGCCAGCGATTTATTCTCCTACGGTCGCTTAGGCAGACAGGACGATAAACTGACGATTAGAGTCAGGACAAATCTGCATCCAGAACCAGGAGTTACCAAACCCCTCTACTTGGGACAAATCGAGCGATCGCTCTCCAGCCGCACTGACAATGCAATGGAAATTAAGCTTAATCCCGACAACATAGCACAGCTACCAGGGAGCAGGGAGTAGGGAGCGCTTCGGTGCAGGGAGCAGGGGAGAAGAGGGCTGAGAAGAACAGAGTAATGGGTAGTCATAAAGTCAAAAGTCAAAAGCTAAAAGTCAAAATCTACCAACTACCAACTACCAATTACCACTCGCTTATACTATATATTCAATCACCAAATACTAGTAAGATGCTTTGTCTGTCCGTAGCCCCAGCACAAGTAATCCGCGCCCCGCAAGCTTTAGAAGCAGCCGGAAGCGCGATCGCGCGTTTAGGTAGCCGTCCTTTAATTGTAGGAGGCGATCGCTCTCTTGTTGCCGTCCAATCTCGCTTAACGCTTGTATTGTCAGAGCAAAAATTGAAGTTTACTCAAGCAAGCTTCGGTAGAGATTGCAGCGAGACGAGTTTAGCGGCACTAAGGCAAGCGGTAGCAGCACACAAAGCCGATCTCATTATTGGTGTTGGTGGTGGTAAAGCCTTAGATGCGGCGAAATTATTGGCTTATCAGTGCGAGTTGCCTGTCGTCACAATTCCGACTTCGGCGGCTACCTGTGCGGCTTGGACGGCTCTTTCTAACGTCTATTCGGAAGACGGAGCATTTTTGTATGATGTGAGCTTGCCCAATTGCCCTAATTTACTCATCCTAGATTACGATTTGGTGCAAACTGCTCCCAAACATACTTTAGTCGCTGGAATTGGAGATGCGATCGCCAAGTGGTACGAAGCCTCTGTGAGTAGCGGACACTCGGAGCAAACTTTAATTATTGCTGCCGTGCAACAAGCTAGAGTACTGCGCGATATCTTGTTTCAAAAATCCGCCACTGCTTTACAAGCACCAGGTAGCGAAGTTTGGCGGGAAGTTGTCGATGCTACAGTTTTACTCGCAGGAGTCATTGGTGGCTTAGGGGGCGCTCAATGTCGTACTGTAGCCGCTCACGCCGTCCACAATGGTTTAACTCACCTGCCGATTCACAGCAGCATCCACGGCGAAAAAGTTAGTTACGGCATCTTAGTCCAGTTGCGGTTAGAAGAAATGGTGCAGGGCAACCAACTTGCAGCCACCGCACGACAACAGCTACTCAAGTTTTATACCGAAATTGGACTACCCCAAACTCTTGCAGACTTGGGGATGGAAAATATTACGATTACCCAACTCAAACAAGCGGCAGAAATCGCTTTAAATCCCAAATCTGACATTCATCGGCTACCCTTTAAAGTTGTTACAGAACAATTGATGGCGGCGATGGTTTCTACCACAGCTCCTGCTAACAGCAATATCCTCAACCCCATCACTACAAATCTCGTCAACGAAGAGGTAGCTCAATGAGCTTGGATTGGATTAGTCCGGCGGATCGCGTGCGGGCGCTACCACAGTATGTATTTGCTCGTTTAGATGAATTAAAAGCCAAAGCTAGAGAACAGGGGATAGATTTAATCGATCTGGGGATGGGAAACCCCGACGGCGCAGCACCCCAACCTGTGATCGATGCGGCGATCGCAGCGTTGAAAAACCCCGCCAACCACGGTTATCCCCCGTTTGAAGGTACGCGCAGCTTCCGACAGGCAATTACAAATTGGTATCATCGCCGTTATGGTGTGAATCTCGATCCTGATAGCGAGGCATTACCGCTACTCGGTTCTAAAGAAGGATTGGGACACTTAGCGATCGCCTACATCAACCCTGGCGATGTGGTACTAGTCCCCTCACCCTCCTATCCCGTCCACTATCGCGGTCCTGCGATCGCGGGAGGAGAGATTTACAGCCTCATCCTCAAACCAGAAAATGACTGGCTGATCGATTTAACAACGATTCCCGATGCAGTAGCCGAAAAAGCTAAAATTCTCTACTTCAACTATCCCAGTAACCCCACCGCCGCCACAGCCCCGCGCGAATTTTTTGAAGAAATTGTCGCCTTTGCCCGTAAATACGAAATTTTATTAGTGCATGATTTATGTTATGCCGAATTAGCTTTTGACGGTTATCAACCCACCAGCTTATTAGAAATACCAGGGGCAAAAGATATTGGTGTAGAATTTCACACCATGTCTAAAACCTACAATATGGCAGGTTGGCGCGTTGGATTTGTGGTAGGAAATAGTCACATAATTCAAGGTTTGCGGACGTTAAAAACTAATTTGGATTACGGAATTTTTGCCGCATTGCAAACAGCCGCCGAAACAGCTTTACAACTCCCAGATGAATATTTACATCAAGTCCAAGAACGTTATTTACGTCGCCGCGATTTTCTTATTCAAGGATTATCCGAACTCGGTTGGAACATTCCCAAAACTAAAGCCACAATGTATTTGTGGATTCCCTGTCCCCCTGGGATGGGTTCTACAGATTTTGCTTTATCAGTGTTGCAGCAAACTGGAGTTGTCGTCACCCCTGGAAATGCTTTTGGTGTAGGGGGTGAAGGATACGTGCGGATTAGTTTAATTTTAGAATGCGATCGCCTAGGTGAAGCCTTACGCAGATTTAAACAAGCAGGAATTAAATATTCAGCTACAGAATCTTTATCCTCGTTGTCTTGACTTCTGGGATTGAGCTTTATCTTGCCATTTTTCTAATAAAGCAGTTAGTCCTTCGCTACTTTCTCGCATCTTTTGTTCGGCTATGCTAGCAAGCTCTAATAGCTGTTTGAGTTGGTTTTCATCTAGTAGAAGAAACGGAAGGTTTTGCTCCGACATGACGATTCCTTTGCTTGGCTAATGAAAAAATTTGTAAAAAGCATTATTTTAATACTTGTTACTATACATGTATTATGGTCAGTTTATGAATACTTTTGGTATAGTAGCCTTATTCCTGCGAAAATTGAGATAACCTACGCTGTAAATATTAGCGGTCAGAGTGGTTTGCGAGAGGGTTGTGGTGCAGCTATATTTGGAATAACAAATGCAACTACGGATGCCATTTCCCGTCAAGGAATCGATTTTTTTAACGACGCTATCTATTCAAGAAGAAGCAAAGATCTCCGCTACACCTATAGATCGTGGAAAGAAACACCAGTTCCCAAGACATGGACTAGTGAAGGCACTTGGCCAGGTTTGGGTTGTTCGAGTGTAAGTCGCCCGCTGTTACGCCAAATCCTTCTTGCTGCTTCTAAAAAAGGAAGCTACTACTCCACCAAAGACGAAGCATGGATTGTTGTTATTCCCAGCCTTAAATTAGTAGTCTTTTCTTATTTTGGCTAATTCTGCTAATCCAAATGTTATCTTAACGACATATAACCAAATCAAACAAAAGTTTAACGGTAAGGCGATCGCGGCATATCGTCTTGCTAAATCAGAGTTTATTGAGTCTACTATGAGTAGAGAGTATTTTCAAAAGTTTTAAATTAACTGCAATAAATAAGGTGGGCAATGCCCACCCTACTATTTTTTTACATCGATCAAGAATAAGCCCAAATAAAAAATAGTAAAAATCCCAAAAATAAACTCGTGCAGCTAAATAAAATTAATGCGGTAATTTCTTCTAATTCTTTCTCAAATGTCATAATTATTTCTCAGATCTTGGCTATTGACTTCGCTGGCACAGAGCCAAATATAGAATAATTGATTTTTTTAAGATTTCAGACTGGAAGAATTACCGAAGTTACTGTGAAAGATTAGCTATTAAAAGCTGTTGTTATGTAAAAAGTTTAAATTGGCAGCTAAATTAAAAAGAAGAGGTAAAGCGATCGCACCGCTGCTGATGCAAATAAATCTAGGGGAATTCTCAATTGGCTTTAGCAACGAATAGATCCCGAAAAACGTAAAGAAGTATAAAGAATTTTAATTTTTCTATTAAATCTCACACATTTGTTCTTGGTTTGTTCAAAAATCATAGTATGAGCAGTAACTCAAATTCGTTACGAGTTTGAGATAAGCCGATTGAAAGAGATTGCCTATATATTTTTAACAAAAGACTTTTAACAAATCCCTATAAAAAAGGGAGGAGGGACACTATGGCTAAGATTGCCCAGGAAGTCGTTCAGAAGTCTGGTGTGAATGTAGAAGAGTTGGTACAGAAGCTCGTCCGTGCTGCGTCTGCTGAATTTACAACTTACTACTACTACACAATTTTGCGGGTTAATGCCATTGGTTTTGAAGGTGAAGGACTCAAAGAAATTATCGAAGATGCAAGATTAGAAGACCGCAATCACTTTGAGGCTTTAGTACCGCGAATTTATGAGTTAGGCGGGCAGTTACCTAGAGATATTCGAGACTTTTCTAATGAAGCTGCTTGTCCAGATGCTTACTTGCCCAAGCAGAATCGTGGCAATAACACGTCCACGCCGCGAGTTGGCTTTACCAGCGGCGGCACGGAGGAGTCAAAAGAAGCAGTCTCAGAAGTGCAGCAGGCAATGCAACAAGGTGATATTAGACCAATGCTTCAGGTCTTGGTTGAAGCAGAACGGTGTGCGATTCGCGTCTATACTGAAATTTGCAACATGACCTTTGGAAAAGACCACCGTACCTACGAGCTATCCTTGGCTATTCTCAACGAGGAAATCGAACACGAAGCTTGGTTCTCCGAGTTTTTAGGTGAAGGACCTTCCGGTCACATTCGCAGAGGCGCACCTGGAGAATCGCCATATACTTCGCGCTTTTTAGTCGCACCATCCAACGGTCACAAACTGTAGAGAGTAGAGACGCGCCGTGGCGCGTCTCCACTGCAAAATCTTGCTATGACTGAATTTATCAAAGTTACTAAACTCAATGCCGTGTCTCCAGGCACAATGCAGGTTGTGGAAGTTGGAGATAAACGCTTGCTGTTAGTGAATTTAGATGGAGAGATCTACGCTCTAGCCACCCAATGTCCTCATCAAGATGGACCTCTGGAGCAAGGAACGCTGTGGGGAGATAAGCTCGAATGTCCTTGGCATCATTACCTCTACGATGTCAGAACTGGAGCCAATGTTTATCCCCGCAACGTTTATCCATCTGACTTGACTGAACTAGAGCGAGATTTACAGCCTGTACGCTGTTATCCAAGTCGCGCGATCGGGGATGAGATTTTTGTAAATATAGAAGGAGACTCCCGATGAATTTTGGATCGATGCGATCGCCTTTTGGCTGGGAAGCGAACCGCGAGAATATGGATGCCGCAGAACTAGTGAGTCGCTACAACAAGGGAGAGCGAGATTTTCGCGAAGTGCATTTGAGCGGCTTGAACTTGTGGAAAGTTAATTTGAGCGAAGCAGATTTTAGTGGTGCAGATCTAGTAGGAGTTGACTTCAGCGAAGCAAACTTAGCTGGAGTTAACTTGAGTGGAGCAAATCTGACTGGAACAAATTTGCGTCATGCCAACTTGACCGATGCCAAATTGATTTTAGCAACGCTGCGGGGAGCCAATCTAGAACGAGTGGAGCTAATTAAGGCAAACCTCTCCCAAGTAGATTTGAGTTGGGCAAATTTAAGTCAAGCTAACTTAAGTGGAGCAAATTTATCGGGAGCGAATTTAGTCGATGCCAAAATGGAGGGATTAATTTTGCGGGGAGCTAACCTAAAACGAGCAAAACTAAAATCTCAACTGCAAGATGAGCGAATCGATTTAGCTTGGGCAATCATGCCTGATGGATTAATTCACGGTTGAATTGAGAAAGAGCGATCGCATATGTACGACAGCTTGTCTTTTGACTGAAGCAAAAGTTTTACCTAGAGTAATGAGTTGCAGTCAAAAACATGTACTTTCAGATCTCTGGCAATTAGACAGAATGTTTAAGCGATCGCTCCTCGTACTCGCTACCGTTGGCGCTACTATTTTGGCGAACAATGCCGGAATGACCGCGGCTCATAACCACGATACCCCATCCGAGCCTCATTCTCGTACCAGTGCAGACCCCCACCACCAGATGATGGAAATTTCCGCAGGCGAACCCATCCCATTGGTGAAACTGGTATTGCATCCCGATACCATGCGCGGGTACAACCTAGAAGTGCAAACGACTAACTTCAAATTTGCGCCAGAAAATGTTAACAAAGCAGCAAAATCAGGAGAAGGTCACGCCCATTTGTACGTTAACGGCAAAAAAATCACCCGTTTATATAGCTCTTGGTATTATCTAGACAATCTCAAACCTGGTAAAAACGAAATTAGAGTTAGCTTGAATGCTAACAATCATCAGGTTTTAGCTCACAAAGGTAAGATGATAGAAGCTACGCAAATCGTAGAAGTACCTGCACAAAAGCAAAATTAATTATTAATTGTAGAGACGTTCCATGGAACGTCTCTACATCTGTTGCCCTATGGTAGATTTTCTACTGCTAATGTCCCTTGGTTTCTTGGGAAGTTTCGGACACTGCGTCGGGATGTGTGGACCCCTAACAGTGGCGTTTTCCCTATCAGGTCAACCAGAAAAACCACAATGGCAGCAGCAAGTCTATTTTCATACTCTATTAAATTTAGGGCGGATAATTAGTTACGTTCTCGTCGGTGCGGCAATTGGGGCAATTGGTTCGATCGCGATCGCTAGCGGACAAATGGCAGGAATCGGTAGCGAAGTACGGCGCTGGCTGGCAACTTTGACGGGAATCATGCTTATTTTCTTTGGTCTAGCGCAAATTAACCCCCAATTTATCCCTCACCTTCCCCTGTTACACCCCCTGACTCGTGGCAAATGGCACGATCGCCTGAGTCAGGGTATGGTCGCTCTATCTTTTAAAACACAATGGTGGACACCCGCAGGCTTGGGTTTAGTGTGGGGCTTAATGCCTTGTGGCTTTTTGTATGCCGCGCAAATTAAAGCGGCGGAAACGGGGCAATTATGGCAAGGTGCAGCCACGATGCTCGCTTTTGGAATTGGCACTCTACCGATGATGCTGGGGGTGGGAGTCTCCACATCTTTTTTAAGTCGCGATCGCCGCAGTCAATTATTTCGCTTAGGTGGCTGGATTACTGTGGCGATCGGGGCGATTACCCTACTACGAACTGGGGACACGATGACTGATTATACAGGTCATGCATCCCTATTCTGCTTAATGCTAGCTCTGATTGCCCGTCCCATCAGCCGTTTGTGGGCTGCACCCTTACACTATCGCCGCGTCTTAGGTGTGGGAGCCTTCGTACTCGCTTTGGCACATACAACCCACATGATGGCGCATACGTTGGACTGGAATTTAGCAGCATTTGCTTTCCTATTACCCACCCATCAAGTCAGCTTGATCCTGGGATTTGTTGCCATTATCTTGATGACTCCGGCAGCAATTACGAGTTGCGATCGCGCCCAAAAATTCTTAGGCACGCGCTGGCGACAAATTCATTTATTAGGAATTCCCGCCACAATTTTAAGCACAGTTCATGCGGTGCTGATTGGTTCTCATTATTTAGGTAGCGTGAGTGAAAGCAGTCAGTTATATGCAAGTCTCTTGGGAGTTGTGACTGTAGGGGTATTGCTCGTGCGATCGCGTTGGTTTTGGTCAATTTTCCATATAGAAAAATACTATGTTTCAGCCAAAAAATCTTAGTAACTGCATTCAATGGTTATTACTCAGCGTACTAGCAACAGGAGCGATCGCGACTGAGGCGATCGCCCATAAAGTAGAAATCTCCGGCGATGTTGGTGGGACGATTCACCTCGAACCTAACGACAATCCCCAAGCAGGAAAAGCAACACTCGCTTGGATCGCACTCACACGTAAAGGTGGACAAACAATTCCCCTTCAGCAGTGTAATTGCCAGCTAGCAGTCTATGCCGAACCGCGCCAAAAAAATGCTGCACCACTTTTACAACCGTCACTCAAAGCCGTGACAGCCGAGAAATATCAAGGCATTCCTGGCGCGGAAATTATTTTTCCCAAACCTGGTGCTTATCAGGTGGAATTGAAAGGGACTCCTAAAGCCGGAGCTAATTTCAAACCGTTTCAGCTCAATTTTGATGTTACCGTTGCCGCTAGAGCGCGATAGCGACCCCGATTACTCTCTCGTCAGAGTCACTCCACTAAAGCGGACTGCCCCTTGTAATTGAGCTTGGCGATCTTGGGTAGAGCGATCCTGCTGTATTGCCCCAGAAGGTGGCACAAAAGTAACAGAGATAAAATCTCCCGTCATGAGACTACGCCTTTGTAGTTGCCTAACCGTAGAAGTAATATCGAGGCGGAAAGTGCCTCTTTGGGGCAAAGAAAATAGCGACAGAATCCCAGCATAGTAGGGACCATAAGGGTCTGGAGCGACTCCTTCAGGTAAATTGATGTAAATGTCGTAGGGAATGGGATTGTCTGGATTATACTCGACTCCTGTAATGTTGAGAGTCAATGCAGATTCTGCCGTTAATGCTCTCGTCCTCACCAGATCTTGAGCTGGAGCAGACAGAGTGAGGGGAGCATCACTGAGGACAATCGTTAATTGCCGATCGTTAGCCGACATAGCTATTTGTTGCTGAGTGCTTGTATCTGTTTGTTGAGTACTTGTATCTGTACTCTGCGACGATGGCGCTATAGATCTGTTTCTCCTTGATAAAGGATCGTCATACAAATAGTTTAGTTGACCTGCAGTATCGAGAACATCCCTGCCGCGCAACTGTACCTGAGTGCCGTTTTCATCAAAGAAAATAAAGGTATCGTTCATCCAATCGCTGTTTGTTGTCGCATTTGCTCGTCCACCTCCCAGTTGCAACCAGCGCTCCCACAGGCGATCGATGTTCGCATGATGCAACCAAAAAATCGGATCGCGGGCAGCAGTAGGTACGCTGCCCATTAAGCCGCCTATACGTGAATGGATGCCGTTATGCGGTCTTCGTTCTAAGTCCCCATAACCATTAGCACGGTGAGTATTCGCATTTGCCTCAGTTACCCTGCGTCCACCAAAGCTGCGTCCGCCATCTGTTGTATGGAAAAAGTTTGTCCGTTGAAAAGCATCCGCATATCTGACATCGGCTTCTGGCAATGGATCGCCCCGGTTGACATTAATGCTGCTGCCGCGATCGCTATAGAGGGGGTTCGTGGAATCGGCAGGGATGCGGAACGGTGCAGGTAAAATGCGCTGTTCGACGGAATCTGAATAGTTCCAGTATGGGAGTGCCAAATTCGGATCGCCGGATGCTTGCCTGAGAATACGCTCGAAATAATATAGGTACATGCGATGCCAGGGAAAGAAATAGAAGGTTCCATGCTGGCATGTCCTCCATGCTGTTAATCTGCGTGTCTCACCGCTGGGAATGCCATGCATATTAGCTTGGTAAATCCAACTGGTCGGGTTAGTATCAGGTCGGGATTTCATCACCTGAATACCTCTCCTGAGAGCCGCTACTTTCTGTGGCGACTGGATAAATGTATATATATTCTCGCGAACGTAGATCGTACCAGTCTGGGCGTTAGCGCGATCGGCGAAAAACCGACTAACGATGGGAACGCTTCCGACAGCAGCAGTCCCAGCAGATAAGAATCCAGCTAGTTTTAAAACTTGACGACGGGAAAGCTCGTAACTCATAAATTTCCCTCATGCGTAAAACTTAATAATTAATAGTTGTGTTGCGAAACTCAGTTGAGTTTGCAGCAGTTAAACGATGTTTTGATACAAGTTTCAATCGGGTATTTCAGGAAATAGTTCATATTTATTAACTCAATCTTTAATAAAAATTCCACATAAAAAAGTCCGTAATGTACGGACTTTTCGCATATATTTAGCTACTCAGTATTTGTGCTAGCAGTCCAATTTCTCGGTCAGCCAAAAACTAGACAAAGCGATCGCGATCGATTTTAGCTAATGCTCCACCAAAGGCAAAATCTTGAACCATTGAACTTTTGAGAAAATCGTGAGGAAAACCGAGTTCAATTGCACTCACATCATTTAAGCGCTGCATTTGTTCGGTAGTTAGTTGAAATTCCAGACAAGCCAAATTTTCTTCAACTTGTTTCAGTTTACGGGAGCCAATAATGGGAATAATTCCACCTGGTTGCTGCCGTATCCAATTGAGTGCAACTTGTGAAGGTGCTTTATCAATTTCTGTGGCTATTTTAGTCACTTCTGCTGCAATTTCTAGATCGCGATCGCTGATTTGGGCTGCATTTGGATTGCTTAGTCTTCCTGGTTCGTCCGTTTCCTCTGCTGGACGATTGTATTTACCTGTCAATACACCAGCACCGAGGGGACTCCATGCTGTTACGCCAATCCCAAGTGCCTGTGCCATTGGCAGTAAATCTCGTTCGGGTGTCCTTTCTTTCAAAGAATATTCGATTTGCAATCCAATAAAAGGTGTCCAGCCGCGTAGATTAGCCAGGGTATTTGCTTGCGAGATAATCCAAGCTGGAGTATCGGAAACACCGATATACAGCACCTTACCCATGCGCACCAAGTCGTCAAACGATCGCATCACCTCTTCTACAGGCGTGGTGAAGTCCCAAGCGTGCAACCATAGTAAATCGATATATTCCACATTTAATCGCTGCAAACTGGCTTCCACTGCCTGCACCATATTCTTGCGATGGTTGCCACCGGCATTGATTTCGCCATTACCAGTGTTTAAACTATATTTTGTCGCAATGACCCATTTATGGCGATCGCCTGTGACAAACTCACCAACATACTTTTCACTCGTACCGTTGGTATAGAGATTTGCCGTATCGAGAAAGTTACCACCCGCCGCGGCGAAAGCATCGAACATTTTACGGCTTTCTTCGTAAGAACCTCCCCACCCCCAATCTTCGCCAAAAGTCATCGTCCCCAGGCAGAGTTCGGAAACGCGCAATCCACTGTTACCTAATAGTTTGTAGCGCATAGATCCTCTCCATCAATGCAAGTACGATCTCAGTGCAAGTACGATCTGCTATTGCCTCGTTCTTTCCAATAGCATACATTTCAATCGCATAAATCAATAACATAAAGTGCGCTACAGTATAAAATGCGCTACATAATAAAATGCCCTACGCATAGTAACGCACGAAGTTTTAATTTGTTGGTGTTTTGTCAGTTTTTGAACAGTAGTAACCGCATTTGCATTAGCAAAAATGACGGCGATCGAGACATGAATTTGAAGCAATTTTCTTTCGAACTCTTTGTTAATTTTAGTTTGTAGGATGAATGTGACATCAGTATGTCATCGAAGAAGGAAACAGGGAATAGGGAACAGTTTTTCCGATTTATCGTTTCTTTCTTAGTCAATAAACATGAAAAAACCCACTTAACGCGGGCTGTTAGAACGATTTAGTCTTGTTAAGACATGAACTAGCGGAATAGCTAGATACATCTTAAGCTAGGTGTTCTTTATAGCTATCTATCTAAGGATAGATATAGCGCTCGGCAAGGGATAGCCAAAATCTCACAACATCCACTCCAACACAATTCCTAGCCGACTATCTTTTTCTTGACGCGAATTTTGCCTTTGTAAATCTGTAGACAACCGTAAATTGCGGGTAACAGCATAGCCAAAAGAGAGTGTTGTCAATCCCACTTCATCATCCGTACCAGGAGACA
Source organism: Chroococcidiopsis sp. (assembly GCF_051657925.1). Taxonomy (NCBI): domain Bacteria; kingdom Bacillati; phylum Cyanobacteriota; class Cyanophyceae; order Chroococcidiopsidales; family Chroococcidiopsidaceae; genus Chroococcidiopsis; species Chroococcidiopsis sp. Next base: position 830 of record NZ_JBOFLP010000189.1, on the reverse strand, counting down.
CCCAACTTTGAGATAGAGCAATATCTGCCGCACCACCGCGAGATAATACCAAGAGCAGCCTTGCCCCTACATTTAGACCATCAGTGGAATAATCGCCTGTTTCTATGTGTCGATAGCCGATTATCGGAGCAAAATTGATGTAACTTCCCAAAGAGCGCAGGTAATAACGTAAGTCTACACCGTAAGCCTCGCGCTGGCGATCGAAAGCTGCTTGATAATCTCCACTAATCGTAAAACCACTTTCACTAATAAATAAATCTTCTACACCAACATTCCAGCCACTAGCATTATTTGTCGAAGGAAATAAAGAATATCCTAGCCGCAGACGGGTACGAAAACTCGGATCGCGATGGATCTCTTCTAGGACGTTTGGTACTTTACGCATCCAGCGCTGTAGAACTGGGCTGCTTTCAATAATTTCTGGTTTTAAATCTAAATCCGCTGCACTGGGTGTCTTGTGTGGTTGTGATTGACTCCAAGCAGGTGTAGCGATGAGAAGGAACAGAACAATGAGATCCCCCCTAGCCCCCCTTAACAAGGGGGGAATATGTCTTGTCAGATCTTCTCTAGCCCCCCTTAATAAGGGGGGAATATGTCTTGTCAGATCCTCTCTAGCCCCCCTTAACAAGGGGGATCTGATTGCCCCCTTGGTGAAAGGGGGTGGGGGGGATCTGATTGCCCCCCTTGTTATGGGGGGTTGGGGGGATCTTCCGTGACGTAGTTTCAACAAACCGAGATTCAAGCCTAACTTTTGAGATTTTGGCGATTCTTTCACAAAAAAAGTGGTTCTGCATAGTACAGAACCACTTTAGCGGAGCAAAACTTAAAGT
>NZ_JBOFLP010000188.1:0-2688 GCF_051657925.1 Chroococcidiopsis sp. | reverse complement strand
AAGAATAGATCTAGCACCGTTCCAAAGCTTAGTTCACTTTATGGCTGATTCTGCTTGGAGAACTGTTGCTGGTGTACAGCTAATGGCATTTAGCCCAAAGCAGGTGGAAGAAGTTTTAGAAAACTTGCCAGAGCTTAAGTTATCTAAAGTAATTCTGTCACTAACTGCGATCGTGTCGCCATTTTAGAATTTCAGATAATTTATGCGAGCGCTAAATCTTTTCGGCAAAGTATGAGCTACCGCGCTTCAAAATCGTTTTATCTTACAAGCACCACAGCCCAGAGCTGGTTTCTTGCTCCGCTAACCGTCGCTACCTTTTTCTTGAGAGTTTTTAGAAACCACTCCCCAACCAAGGGCTAGAGCTGCTAAAGGTATCAGACTATGACGGTTATCTAAAATGATAGAGCCTGCTGTAGATGTTACAGATCCTGCAAAAGATACTGCGGCTTCTAATACACTTTGTTCCTTTTCCAACTCTGCCTTTTCAGCTTCAAGCTGTTCTAAATCTGGAGAAGGATTATTTTTCTCTGTACTTAGTTTCAATAACTCTCTATCTTTTTCTTCAATTTTTAATTGATTTTCTTGAAGTTGTTTTTGAAGTTGCTCGTTCAATTTCTCGTAGATAAATGCCGAGCTTTCATAACTTTCTCGTAACTTAAGTGGCGTTAGCTCCCGAAGCATATTAATTTGTGTATCTTTTGCTTTAATAGTCTCTTCCTGAGCAACTTTTAAAGATTCAACTTGCGCTTTTAAAGCAATCACCTCTGCTTCCTTTGCTTTAACTATTTCATCTCTAGTAGTTTTCAAGGATTCGATCTGAATCTTCAACGCCCTGATTTCTGCTTCCTTCGCATCTTTAAACTCTTTAGACCACTGTAACTTTGCTGCCCATGCAAGAATTGCAGCCAACGCACTACCTACAGCAGCAATTGCCTGTAACCAGCTCATTGAATTCTCTACTTATAAGCTTATGAGTTTAAAGCTATAACTTATAGCTAGTATCCTAAATATGTGTCTACACTATCATTTGATTTCAAGAAAAAGAATTAATAAAACCTAAAAATTCAGAATAAAATTGGATTGACCAAGTAGGTATACAAATTTTTTCGGCAAAGTTCAAAGACTCCAACTCTTGGGAGCCAGCCAGTAATCCTGGGGAATACCCTGAAGGCGGGGGAACAGCAGGAAAGCACCCAGCAGGTAATCGATAACATTCTGATAGACTGCGATCCCAGCAAAAGCTTTGAGTTTTTCCAGTGCTGATTTAAAGGCATTAACTTGTGCTTGCTCTATAGCGTGGTAGTCTTGTTCTGACTGGGGGGAAAACTCAACTGTAGTTCCGTTCCAGTTCCAAAGCAAACAACATTGCCGTAGCGTTAAACCTAGATGTTGCAACAGCAAGGCAGCACGGTAATATAGTCCAGAGCGGCGTAACATATACGGGTGAGTCGGGAAAGGTAGATTGGCGATCGCTCCGGCTTGCTGAATGATGTGGTGTAGCGATCGTTCACTAAGTCGCTGCTTGCGTTCCGAAGCAAATAACCAATCGGTAGTGCGCTGCTCCTCAAGCTGCTGGAGAATGTCAATCTCTGCCTCACATAGAAGTTGTATGTTAGTAGGGGCTTGAGTTTGGGGTTGTAGGTAATCGGGTTTCGAGCGAATGCGATCTACACGCAAAATCTTTTCGGCAAAGTCTACGTCACGCCAGCGCAGCCAGCACAACTCGGCTGGCTGTAAAGCTTGGCAGAATAGCAGGATGGCGAGTGCCTGATTTCTGGTGGGGGAACGAGTATATTCCAACGCATCAATCAGCGCGTCAACTTCTGACAAATAGAGAAATTCGCGTTCGCGGCGCTGGGAGAAGGGGATCTTGTGTGGGGGTGGGGACTTGGGCAACGACGCAATCCGAAAAGATTGACACTAACCCAATTGTAGGATAGAAAATTTTCCGAATAATTCTGGCATGAAATAGGGAGTGCGATCGCGCACAACTGCGCTATCTTAGGCGCTCTTTTGGAGTATCAGAGTTATGGGTATGATATAAATGTCATACTCAAGGGCAAGACGATGAAACAAAAAATAGCGGTTACTCTCGACAAAGACCTAGTTGCGTTTCTAGATGCTGTTGCTTCTGGCAATCGCAGCGATTACATCAACAGTCTGTTGCGAGAACAGCGAAAGCAAATAGTTGAAGCCGAGTTGATTGCGGCACTAAACAGCGATGCAGTTGACCCTGACTATCAGGCTGAAATTGCCGATTGGGATAGCGTCGTGGGTGACGGGATCGATTTAGCAGCAGGCGGCGCTGATGCCGAGCGGTAATCTGACTTATCGACGCGGGGAAATTCGCTGGGTTAGACTAGACCCGACTGTGGGAGCGGAAGTTCAAAAAACTCGGTCTTGTTTAATCGTGCAGAACGACATCATGAACCAGTACGGACTGCTAACTGTTGTAATTCCGTTCCGACCAGGTAGTAAGCAAGCCCCTTATATAGTGAATGTCAGAGCAACACAGAATAACGGGCTAGATAAAGACCGCTTCTTAGATGTAGCTCAGATCCGTGCTGTAGATGGTCAACGAGTGTTAGGTTGCTTGGGCGTGTTAGAAGAGGATTACTGGCAGCAAATTCGAGCGGCTTTAGATATTGTTCTAGGGTTTGCTCCCTAATAGAAGTTATCTGCTGCGAT
>NZ_JBOFLP010000187.1:0-4914 GCF_051657925.1 Chroococcidiopsis sp. | reverse complement strand
GCTATAGCAAAGACTGACTGTCCGATTCCAAATTGCGATCGCCTTGAGCAAAATAAAACTCTTAGATGGTAGATCGGGCAAGATTTGCGATCGCGCTTGCCTTTGCCTAAACCATCGCCAAAATAACAATGGGAAAAATGGCAGCGTGAAACTTGGCACTTCTGAAGCCATATTGTCAAGTGCAACCGCACTCGCTTTCCCTAGCAAAGACATTAGAGCATACTGGCACTTGGGCTTCATCAGTCACATGCTCGCGCTTACCTACAACATCTCACCACTAAGCTTTATGACTAAACGTCTCTATTACTAAACTTTTATTATTACTACTTGTTAGCTAGATATTAAAACGCTTAGTTTAAGAAGTCAGTAAGTTTTCATTAAAAAGTGACTAGAAGTCAGAGTCAAAACTCAGCAGTGATGGTAATTGGTAATTGGTAGTTGGTCGTTGGTAGTTGAGTGGTGCGTGGTTTATCTCCCCCAGCCTCCCCTGCTCCTCTGCTCCTCTGCCCCTCTAGCTCCTCTGCCCCTCTGCCCCTCTGCCCCTCTGCTCCCTGCTCCCTGCTAAGAGCGTTGTCCGGTAACGATGTAAGCGACTCGCTGACCGACGTTGGTAGCGTGATCTGCCATCCTTTCTAAGTGACGAATTACCAAAGCTAATAACAACCAAGGTTCTAAAACTCCTTGAATGTCTCTTTCTGTTGCTAGAGTTTGATAAAGATTTTGGTATGAGTCGTCTACAGCGTCGTCTAATTGCTTGACTGCTAACCCTGCTTGTGCATCTAGATCCGCTAGCGCCATCAAGCTAGCCGCTAACATAGCTTGGGCATGGTGAGACATAATCTCGATCTGAGGGATGCATTTATGAGGGGGATAGGGAAATAGCTTAATCGCAATTTCTCCTAAGTCCTCAGCATAGTCTCCAATTCTTTCTAGGTCTCGCACTAGCTGCATAAAGGCACTTAGTAAGCGCAAATCCTTCGCTACTGGTGCTTCTAAAGTTAGCAGCGCAGCACACTCAATCTCAACGTGGCGATAAAATTGGTCAATTTGCTTGTCGAGCAGTGGTAGTTCCTCTGCTGCTGACAGGTTACGGGCAAACAATGCTTGATGACTGAGGCGAAATGAGTTTTCTACCAAAGCTCCCATGCGCAAAATATCTCGTTCTAGACGTTTGAGGCGACGCTCAAAGTGAGTGCGGCTAGGTTGGTGAGGTTGGAAAGGAACAGCATCTACGTTGAGCAATTCTGACACCGTAGTATAAAGGTAGGATTTTATTATTAGTTATAAATCTTGTTAACTGTATCTGTCACTGGCAGGAAAAGCAGATTGTGACGTAAATTACTAATTATATTCACTATATATAAGCATCTACATTTACTATTATAAGCAGCTGCTCTGTCATTGAGTTGGCAACTCAACTTGCAGCCAAGCACCTTTAGTTTCAGGATGGTTCATGGCTTTCACTGTGCCACCATGTGCCGAAACAATTTGTTTGACGATCGCCAAACCTAAACCACTACCATGAGTTGTAAAAGTAGAAATTTTCTTTGAGTCGGGTGTTGTTTGTCTAGCTCTGGCTAGATCCCCACGATAAAGGCGTTCAAACACGTAAGGTAAATCGGTCGGTGGAAAGCCACAGCCAGAGTCAATAATATTTATCTGCACGTAATTAAGTTGAGTTTCTGAATTAATTAACTCGACATTAACCCAAATCGTGCCTTGAAAAGGGCTAAATTTGATACTATTATCGAGTAAATTTAATAACACTTGCGTTAGACGAGACTTATCTGCCTCGATCCACAAAGTTTCTGCACCAGAATAGGATAAACGGATTTGCTGTCGCTGTGCTAAAGGTTCTATAGTGTGCCATACGGAATCAATCAGCGATCGCAATTCCACTGGTTTGCGGTTGAGCTGACGGCTGGGATCTAACTCCAGTTGGCTTAATTCCAGCCAATTTTGCACTAAACTAATCAATCTTTCCACTTCAGGCAAAAGGCGATCGACCCAAAGTTTATATGGTGGTTCGAGTTGTTGTTGTAAGGCTTCTACTACCAATAAAATTGAAGTCAATGGCGTTTTGAGTTCGTGTGCTAAATCGGAAACCCAGCGATCGCGAGTCCGCGCTAAATCAAGCAAAGGCTGGCGGTTTTCCAAAAATACCCCCACCTGTCCGTCTTGTAAAGGTAAGGTGGCTGCGTTCATCGTCAGCGCTCTCAATTCACTCAGTGCTGCGGCATCTGCACTCGTTCGATGAAACAACCACTCTTTAACCTGCGGCTGCTGTCTTTCTCGCGTTTGCTCGATTAACTGATCCAATTCGTAGGAACGCACCCACTCCAGCAGTAAGCGCACTTGTCCGGATTCCCATTTTTGCAAGTCTAGCAATTGTTGTGCTTGTTGGTTGCACCACAACAACTGATTTTCTTCGTCTACTTGCAAGTAGCCTACAGGAGCGACTCGCATCAGCTGCTCCCAGGTTTGCAGTTTAGCTTGCAACTCTTCCCGTTGCTGTTGTACCGAGACAATTTCTTGGCGCAACTGAGGGATCGCTCCCAGGGAAGTTGTCATCTCACTGTCGTTAGATACTGATACTGTTCGCAGTAAACGCCGCAACTTAGCTTGCAATTGGGTATACTGCCACAACCATAAGCAAATTCCTATCCCTAGTCCCAGCAAAAACGCCAGCAGTACCATCAGAAAGGTTCAGGATCAAAAGTGGGTTAACTATCACTTTAACCCTTCTTACTAGGGAGCAGGGAGCAGGGAGCAGTTATCAGTGACCAGTGACCAGTGACCAGTGACCAGTGACCAGTGACCAGCGATCGGTGTAGTGAGTAGTTATGACTAACTACTCACTACACCCTACACCTCCCACACTTCCCACACTTCCCACACCTCATACCCCACACTCTATTTACAACTGACCGATCTTCTATCCAAATCGATAACCAAACCCCCGCACCGTCACCAAATATTCTGGGTGGCTGGGGTCTTTTTCGAGTTTTTCCCGCAACCAACGAATGTGAACGTCTACAGTTTTGCTGTCTCCAACAAAATCTGCTCCCCAGACTTGGTCGAGCAATTGCTCGCGCGACCAGACGCGGCGCGGATAAGTCATGAATAGTTCTAGCAAGCGGAATTCTTTAGGGGAGAGGTTGACTTCTTGCGCTCTGACGGTTACGCGGCACTCTTGCGGATAAAGGGTGACATCTTTAAATTGTAGAATCGGGACTTGTGGTAATACACCTATGCGCTGGCGGCGTAACAAAGCACGACACCGCGCGACTAACTCCCGCATACTAAAAGGCTTTGTCAGATAGTCGTCTGCGCCAACTTCCAAACCCAAGACGCGATCGGTTTCGCTGCCTTTGGCACTCAAAATCAAGATTGGGACTTGATTTCCTTGGTGACGGAGCAAGCGACAGATATCTAAACCATTGATCTGAGGCAGCATTAGGTCTAAAATCACCAGATCGAAGGGAAAATCTCCGAAGGTAGGTTCGCTACTCTGAAGTAAGGTCAGAGCTGTACGTCCGTCAGCAGCAGTAGCGATCGCAAAACCTTCCGCCTCCAAAGCCATTACGAGCATTTCCCGAATCAGGTTTTCGTCTTCTACCACCAGAATGCGGCTCATGTGCCCGATTTCCACCTTGGGGGAACTGTTGGTCAATTCGCGAGTAAACATCGTTTTTGTCGATCTGTTCTTGCACCATTATTATCTAATCGGAAGACATCCGAAATCCTTTCAACTGCAAATTTCTGGAAATCTAGATAACTCCAGATCTTGACAGTCTGCATTCACTCAGATATATTTTATACAGTACATTTGTACCACAAACGGACAGATTGCAGTTAGTGTTTAGCTTTGGGCTAATTGCTAAGCGCTATCTGCCAGTTTTTACGGTCATTTCAGCAATTTTACTGCTTTGCGATCGCCTCAAGGAAGGCTAGCTTAGGATCTATATCTTAGGGTATAGCCACGAGTATTCGTTTTAACTTAAATCTCTCTTAAATTTAGTTGCAGGAGTTGCAATATGAATCAATTCGTAGCTAAAGACAGTACAGATCGTTTGTTAGCATTTCAACGCATTCTGGCTGATAGAAAGGATATGTCATTAAAAATTGCCACTAAACAAGAGGAGGCGGACAAGGAAAAGAATAAACAAATTCTACAAACTGCTGCTAGCTATACAGTAGATAACATCGTGAAAGGCTTAGCCGAACTGCAACTAGAGTTTGGCGGAATTGTTAACGGACTATCAGAGAAATTATCTAAAGAAACTTCTAAGTTAGGCGAACTCAAGCGCGCTATTGAAGTAGAGAGTCAGAATTTACAAGAATTACAACAAATTAGAGTTGTTGCCGATACTCTGTATATTTTAAATCAAGAGCATCAAGAAAAATTAAAATTAATTGAGCAAGGTGCAACAACTCAGCAGGAAAACTTAGAAAAAGCAATAACGCAAACGCGAAAAGTTTGGCAACAAGAGCAAGTAGAGTTTGAAACAAACCTGCAAGATCGAAATGAATTGTTAGTTAAAGAACGACAGCGAGAAGGAGAAGAATATCAATACCAACTCGCACAAACACAAAAAATTAACGCTGATACTTACCAACTGAAAAAGCGTACGCTAGAAAGAGAAATACAAGAGGCAACGCAATCTAAAGAAAAAGATTGGGCGGAACGGGAAAAAGTTTTAACCGAACAACAGTCATTGCTCCAAGAATACCAAAAGCAAATTGCTGCTTTCCCTGCGGAATTAGAAGAAGCAGTTAAAAAAGCAAGGGAAGAAGCGATTAAAGATGTCAACCAGGATGCAAAAGTTAAAGCCGATCTATTTGAGAAAGAATGGCAAGCAGCAAAACAGAGTTACGAATTACAAGTGCAGTCTTTAGAGCAAGTTATGACTA
>NZ_JBOFLP010000186.1:0-10620 GCF_051657925.1 Chroococcidiopsis sp. | reverse complement strand
AGTCGAAGAATTGGGTCTGACTCGGAACACGAAATTTACCTGTCCTTGCTCGACTTCAACCTGTTTAACTAGAGTGCGAATGAGTTCACGTTGAGTTGCCCAGTCAACCTGCTCTAGACCATTCTTGACTCTAGCAGTGAACTCGTGTAAGCGAGTGACGATCAAGTGCAACTGGGTATGCAATGACATTTCCTCAGATACCTGTTTTGCTCGAGCTTCCAGCACTGCTACCCGTTGTTTGAGACGAGTTAGCCGTGGCTCAAACTCACCCTTATCAATTAAACATAAACGCATAGCTATCAATTAGCCGCCCCATTCCTTGACGCAGCTTAGACATTTGAGCTTCTAAATTGGCTAGATTTAATTGTTGAGCATTAGTCGGCTCTTGCTGACGACGGTGATACTCCTGCTCCAGTCTTTGTGGATTTTCTAGTAGTGCTCGTACTTCCGCCCAGACAGCAACTTCTAATAAATCTGTCCGGAGTTGAGTGTTTGAACAGATGCGTTGACCACCAAAACGATAGGCATCTGTGCCGATGAGCGCGGTAATAAGCATAGTCGCGGGTTTTGCCTTTAGCTGCTTTGTTACTCACTGGTTTGCCGTAGTAGGAATAGCCACACTGCTTGCAGACAACTAATCCTTGTAGGAGATACTTAGCTCCTCGTTGAGTTTGCCGAGCGCGCCGAAGCAATGGGGTGGGGATTACCTGTCATCACAACGCCAGTAGGGGAATTCCCGATTTGATTGTCTCGGGGAAAAATGGTTTATTAGTCCAACCTGGAGATATTCAACAACTAAATGTTAGTTGGTGCTACTCATTTGGTATGGCATGAATATATGCCTCAGTGGTTGGAAGAAAAGCTGAATAAGCAAAATGCCGAACAGATACTACTTCAACATATTAATAAAGTCGTGACCCGCTATGCTAAAAAGATTCATTTTTGGTCTGTAGTGAACGAAGCAATTTTAACCTCCGATAAACGACCGGATGGATTAAGAAAAACGCCGTGGTTAGAATTATTAGGACCCGATTATATTGAAATGGCGTTTCGTGCTGCTGCTGCCGCAGATCCGCAAGCTTTGTTGCTATATAACGATAACGCTTTGGAAGACGATATTCCCTATCACGACGAAAGGCGAGCAGCGGTATTAAAATGGTTAGAAAGATTGAAATCTAAAGATACTCCCATACACGGTTTAGGTTTACAATCTCATATAGGCAAATTAGATAATTTTAGCCCCAAAAAACTGAAAACTTTTTTGCGTGATGTTGCTAGTTTGGGTTTAAAGAGCATTATCACTGAAATGGACGTTGGAGATGCAGGTATGCCGACAGACATTAAAGTACGCGATCGCATGGTTGCTGAAGTTTACAAACAGTTTCTCTCGGTAGTCTTGGAGGAACCAGCGGTTTTGGGCGCAATTACTTGGGGATTGAGCGATAAGTATACATGGCTTTCTAATTATGCACCTAGAGAAGATGGCACGCCAGTAAGCTCGCTACCGTATGATGCTGAAATGAATCGTAAGTTAGCTTGGAATGGCATTGCTCTTGCTTTCGAGCATCTGAAACAGCGTCGTAAATCTTCTAAACTTTGGCTTGCATGGAGAAGACTTCAAACACAAGTTTAAAAGTGAAAGTTGTTTAATCAATTTTTTATGACTACGCCGCAGAAGATCCCCCCAACCCCCCTTAAAAAGGGGGGCATTGTTTCCCTGGTCATGAAGGAAAGAATTTTTTTCTCTCATTAATACAATCATTGTTTCCCCCTCATCAAGGAAAGCATTATTTCCCATTATTTCCCCCCTTATTAAGGGGGGTTAGGGGGGATCGGCTCCCCGCCATAACAGGCAGAATTAGTGTTAGTGGCAAGCCTTTTTCATCTAAAATTCACGACGAGAGAACACAATAATTGCGATCGCCAACATTAATACTGTATAAACTACACCATAGATAGCATTAGTTATGAGCGTCATCGCATCGGGTAAGGCAGAAAAACCATAAACAGCTTGATTTTTTAAATCTAGTCGCGATAGATCGGGTAAGACAAGATACAAATTTCTCACTAATTGTTCGATCGCGGGATTTTTACTCAAGCGTCCGAACTCTAATAAATCTTGACTCAAATTCCCCATCAAATAAATGCCAAAACAGAGTAAGGTAGCTAGTACTGTACTGGTAAATACTCCTAAAACTAACGCGATTGCCGTCATTAAAGATAACTGCAAAAACAAATAAACGACTGCTAAAAGTATGCTGCCTAGCGGATAAGTCAATTGATTTAATTGCAGCAAAGCAAGAAAAATAGCTGTCATGGCTGTTACCAAAGCACCTAAAACAGCTGCTAGTCCTAAATGTTTGCCCGTAATAAACTCACTATGACTGATAGGTTTAGCAATTAATACCAATACGGTACGTTTTTCAATTTCTTTATTCACCAATCCCGTACCGACAAACACCGCGACAATTAAACCCAAAACATTCATCGCCGCCAAACCGAAATCCAGAATAATTTTATCCTCAGCCCCCCCTGCAATTTGGGGAATTAGCATCACCGCCCCACCCAAGAGTAGAGCATATAGAGCGATGATATAGAGAATGCGATCGCGCACCACTTCCCGAAACACATTCGAGCCAATTGTAAACACCCTAGTTGGATTCATAATGTTCAGTTATCAGTGAAGAAAGGGAGTAGGGAGTAGGGAGTAGGGAGGACAAGGAAGACAAGGGAGACAAAGTCATTCAAAATCCAAAATCTGAAATCCAAAGTTTCCTGACTCCTAACTCCTCATAAATGACCAATGACCAATGACCATTTCTGTTTTAACTGTTGTAATTGCTAATGCCCAGAGGATAGAAGCTTCAGTTACAATCTAAGACGGCACGCCAAGAGGGGACGACTGTGAGTAGGAACGGTATCGGAATAAAAACGGCTCAGGTGCGATCGCAGCGGGTTGTCGGTCAGATTCACGTTTACGATGGCGCGGGTAAAGGTAAGTCTCAAGCGGCTTTAGGCGTGGTCTTGCGCTCGATTGGCTTAGGAATTCACAGCCGCAATGATACCCGCGTTTTGCTACTGCGGTTTCTTAAGGGACCAGGACGGGCTTACGATGAAGATGGGGCAATTAAGGCTCTACAACAAGGTTTTCCTCATTTAATCGACCAAGTACGGACGGGACGAGCCGAATTTTTTGGTCCTGACGAAATTACCCGTTTCGATCGCCTAGAGGCACAGCGGGGTTGGGATATTGCTAAAGGGGCAATCGCTTCTGGTTTGTATTCCGTGATTGTTTTGGACGAACTCAATCCGGTGTTAGATTTAGGTCTGCTACCCGTGGATGAAGTTGTCAGCGTTCTCCAGTCAAAGCTAGAAGAAATCGAAATTATCGCCACAGGACGCGGCGCACCCCAAAAACTGCTCGATATTGCCGATCTGCACTCGGAAATGCGCCCGCACCATCACCCTACAGCTGAGATGCAGGGAATTGCTGGAATTGAAATCTATACGGGGGCGGGTAAAGGTAAGTCTACCAGCGCCCTTGGTAAGGCACTGCAAGCGATTGGCAGAGGGATTAGTCAGGATAATTCCCACCGCGTTCTGATTATGCAGTGGCTCAAAGGTGGTAGCGGCTACACTGAGGATGCCGCGATCGCGGCTTTACAGCAAACTTATCCGAATTTGGTTGACCATCAGCGCTGCGGACGCGATGCGATCGTCTGGCGCGGACAACAGCAAGAACTCGACTATGTAGAAGCCGAACGGGGTTGGGAAATTGCTAGAGTGGCGATCGCTTCTGGTTTGTACAAAACTATTATCCTCGACGAGCTGAACCCAACTGTAGATTTAGAATTGTTGCCGATTGAGCCAATTATGCAAGCGCTACTGCGCAAGCCCCGCGACACGGAGATTGTCATCACTGGGCGCTGTCAAAATCCCCCTGCTTATTTCGACTTGGCTGCAGTTCACTCCGAGGTATACTGTCACAAGCACTATGCTAATAGTGGAGTAGAACTCAAAAGCGGCGTTGATTTTTAATTGTAGAGACGTTACGTGCTACGCCTCTACAAAGTACCCATAAAAATTCATGGAAAACACTCAAACATTAGATCTGATTACTGGTGGCATTGCGATCGCGATCCTAATTGGCGGTTACTTGATGATGTTTACTGATATTTTTACTAGGAAAAAAAAGTAGTTTTTTTCAGTTGAAAGTCTTGCTGTAACTTAGTTTGAGCGACAGCTATCGTAGCATTTTTTTATTTTTACGAGTTGTTTAGCGTTGACTAAACAACCTAAATGCTATACTGTTATTATTGCTAATCGCAAGAAAATTTTATGACTTAAGAACTGAAAGCAACAAAACAAGCTAAAGGTAAACTGAGTCATTATTGGCAGGTTATCTAAAAATTGCGCGAATTTCCTAGCCTTTAGCTGCAAAGCACAAAAACAAGGCAAATTTTATGTATTATCAAGCAGGAATACCTGATATATAGCTATTTTTTCTGAAACGCTTTATAAGATTTAGCGTTATGGCTGTCATTGGTCATTAGTCATGGGTGACTGATAACTAGTGACAATAATAGCTGTTGCCGTCAGTTGCCGCGATCGCAGCGAATAAATTTAGAGTGTTTCCGTCTAAAGTTATAGCTGGCACTGAACATAGGTTTTAAATCTTTTCTCGTCGATTTCAGCTTCTCTTCTGATAACCGCTAGTTTTCTTTTGGAAGGCGATCGCAGTTATAAGGGTTTAGTAGTGCCATATTCTTATATGGTGAAATCTGCATAGACATAAATATTTTTTGCGCCTATTTTTTCGGACTTGAGTTTAAGCCTGAAAATATCTGGCGTTTGAATCAGTTTTGGTTCGTAGTGGGCGCTGCCCACACGACTAGTTCTGGTGTCTCAATCAGTTTTAGTTTGTAGTTGGCGATGCCCTACAAGCTACTGATAAATGACTGACCAATTACCATTTACCATAAGATGAAAAGTTATGCTGACCCGCAGAAACTTCATCGAACAAGCAATTATTACTCCAATTCAAGCTGTAGCAGCCGCCAAAGTTTTTAGTTTATTTCCAATTAATTACAAACCAAAAATTATTATTATTGGTGCTGGGTTATCAGGACTCGCAGCAGGATACCTTTTATCTCAGAAAGGTATCGATTTAACTGTTTTAGAAGCACGTTCTCGCCTGGGCGGGCGCGTTTATTCTCAGACGATCGATGAAAATGAAAATTTAGCAGTGGAACTAGGTGCAGAGTGGATTGGTGCTTCTCATCAGCGAGTTATTTCTCTTTGTCAAGAATTGGGCTTGGAATTGCACAATAATCAGTTCAATACCCATTTGTTATATCAAGGTAAATATTTTCGTCAAAATGAATGGGATTTTTCCGATGCTTGCAATAATAAATTAGATAATTTGCTACAGGCTTACTCGAATCTAAGTGAAGCCAATAAGATGAAATTGGATAAGATTGACTTGTGGCGTTATTTAGTTGACAACGGTATTAAAGATAAAGACTTAGATTTTATCGAGTTAATTAAAAGTACAGATTTGGGTGAAAGTATTCGTTTTGCTTCTGCTTTTCTTGCCTTAGATGAATATGTTGAATCGCAAGAAACCTATCATATGGACTATAAAATTAAAGGAGGTAATAGCAAGCTAGCCAAAACTTTAGCAGAGAAAATTGGACGAGATAAGATTCTCCTCAATCGTCAAGTTGTAGCAATTGAACAAACGGGGCGATCGGTAACAATTACCTGTGCCAATGGAGACAAGATCGCTGCTGATAAAGTTATTTGTACTTTGCCGACAACGGTAATGAAAGATATTCGCTGGAATCCAGTTTTACCAGCAGATAAATTAGAGGCGATCGACGCATTACAATATAGTCGAATCAATAAATATGCCACTTTGTACAATCGTAGATTTTGGCAGGATGAAAGCTTCGATCTGATCACTGATGGACCCGCTCATTACTTCTACCACGCTACTAAAAATCAAGCTTCTACCAAAGGTGCATTGGTCTCTTATACGATTGGTGACAAAGCTGATATTTTTGCTAGGCAATCCAATGCGGGGAGAAATGCATTAGTTGAAAGTGCGTTAAAACCAATTTTTGGCGATACAGAACAGTATGCTTTAAAGCAGATCAATCATTATTGGGGAAATGATGAATTTGCCAGAGGAAGCTATGCTTTTTACGGCAAAAATCAATGGTTTAATATTCGTCCTATTTTGCAAAGAAAGTTTAAACACGTTCACTTTGCAGGGGAACATATAGCTGATTGGCAGGGATATATGGAAGGAGCAATTGAGACGGGTGAAGCCGCTGTCGCTGCTATTTTGGGATAAATATCTCTCCCTAAATAATGAAAGTTTCATTTTTAACCGAGTGGAATCAGAAGCAAGAGGACAAGGAGGCGATACCAACGCTGAGGGAGAAAACGTCAGTGGAGGCAACATTAACATCGACACCGATTTCCTCGCTGCTTTTGACAACAGTGACATCAGCGCCAATTCGGAGAATGCGCGTGGTGGCAATGTCACCATAAATGCGACTGGCATCTTCGGGATTGGGTTGCGCGATCGCCCCACCCCGTTGAGCGATATTACCGCTACCGGAGCGACTTCAGCTTTAAGCGGCAACGTCCAACTGAATATCGAGCAGGTGGAACTCAACCGTGGATTAGTCGAATTACCCGCGCAAGTCGTGGATATATCGGGTTTAATTGTCTCTGGCTGTCGAGCTACCACCGAAGGCAGTTCGTTTATCGTGACAGGACGCGGGGGATTGCTACCGACTCCGCAGCAAGAATTGGACGACGATCCAGCGTGGCGCGATCGGCGTTTGGTGGGAATGAGGGGGAAGAGAGCTGAGGAAGTTGAGGGAGTGAGTTATAGCTGCTCAATTTCATTGCGAGGCTAAAACGAGTAAATCGAGTTGGTTTACTCTTTTTTCTGTCTATCTATTTAATTTTGTTCTTGACTTTGTTTCACATTCCACACGGTCACTTTGCTCAACGGAGGAAACCCCCGCACGCAAGTGACCTCCTCTATGCAAGCTCAACCCTCTACACGAACAAGTTGTTGCGCTGCGCTTCAAAGCTCTAACTTACCTAGTAGATGAGTGCGGTGAAGATGTATTTCTATATTGCTAACAGTAAGAAATGCGCTCGCAGTTCTTTAGTTTAAGAAGGTCGAATATGACAGATGTAATGGTCTAAACGTGACATTTATTCGATGCGATCGCTCGTTCCTTGCCGATAAATTAAGGCTAACGAACGAGGGAAACCTCACCGCTCAACAAAACTAGCAATTCAATAAAAAACAATACATTCAGGAGACGAAACATGAAACTGACCTATCGCGGTACAACATACGATCGCCATCCTTCTCAAGCTTCCAATCGCCCATTTCAACAAGTTCGCGAACCTGGAGCAGCTTATAACCTCAGTTACCGTGGCGTGACCTATCAACTCAATCCTAACGCCCAACCTGTAGAATCTGCACGACCAGTAACCTATCAAGCAATCTATCGAGGCATTACCTATTTTGTTCGCAAAACTGCGCGCGGGGAAGTTACATTTCTCGCTCAAGTCGAAAAATCTCCTACACAAGCGCCTTCGTGTAGCCTGCTAAATAGGCTGTTTCGAGTTTAGTATGAGAAACGCGGAATTTTCCTCTTGGGCAGCATAGTTCCACTGGAAGAACCCTAAATTACAATATCTAGACTTAAAATCAGCGAAGAATTTAGTATGCGAAAAATTGCAATTATTGGGGCTGGTCAAGCCGGACTCATACTAGGTATTGGTCTGGTTGATGCGGGGTATGCAGTAACTTTGTTTAGCGAACGCACCCCCGAAGCGATTCTAAATGGCAAACCAATGGGAACGCCAGTCTTGTTTCCAGACGCACTACAACTCGAACGTAACTTAGGACTAAACTTTTGGGATCGAGAGTTTCCTGACTGCGTGCGATTTCGCAATGAGGTGTGCGATCCCCAAGGAAATACAGCCTTAGTTTTGTCATCCGATTTACAACAGCATTGGCAAGGAATCGATCAACGCCTGAAGTTTCCCACTTGGATGCAGGAATTTGTCAAACGTGGGGGTGAACTGGTAATCCAAGCCACGACACCAGAAGACTTAGAGGAGTATGTTCAAACTTACAACTTAGTTGTAGTAACTGCGGGTAGAGGCTCTTTTTCGACTTTATTTGAGCGAGATGCCCAAAAATTCGAACATGACTCGCCACAACGCCACGCCGTCTCGTTAATTACTACTGGATTCAAGGGAGATCCAGTCGATCTACATACGGCTAGAATGACGGTTTTACCGAGTGTTGGCGAAATCATTCAACTTCCTTTCTACGCCAATGGCAAACTTTCTACTTTACTTGCCTTTGGAGCCTGCATTGGTGGAGCAATGGATCGATTCTCCCAGGCTCAAAGCGGTCAAGAACTGCTGGAGGTGGGCAAAAAAGCGATTCAGCAGTTAAAACCCGACTATTACGACGCGATCGCCGATTTGGAATTGGTGGACGATCGAGCCTGGGTCAAGGGTGCAATTACGCCGACCGTGCGTCAGCCGATCGGACGCTTGCCATCCGGTGCAGTGGTGATGGGCATTGGTGATGTCGTTCTCTTGCACGATCCGATCGCGGCACAGGGAGCGAATAACGCTACAAAAATGGCACATCTGGTGACGCAACGCATCATCGAACATGGCGATCGCCGCTTTGATGAGTTTTGGATGCAAGGGATATTTGATGAATTTTGGCATTACGTTCAGTACAGCCGTGCCTTGACGGATTGTTTATTAACACCTCCAGCTCATTTACAAGATTTGATGGTAGCAATGGCTGAAAATCCAGAAATTATCAAAGATTACTTACAAGGTTTCAACCATCCACCCAGCTTATCTTCATGGTTTTTTGAACCGGAAGCTGCCAAGAATTATCTAGCACAAAAGAATGCAATGCCCAGTATCCATTGCAAAACTGTTTTAGCAATATGAATTAATTGCGTTCGCATGCAAACAAATTATTCAGAAACCAAGAAATATAAAAGATGAAACGGTTAATTGTATGCTGCGATGGAACTTGGCAAAACTTATCTAGCCCGTATCCAACTAACGTTGTTAAAATTGCCCAAGCGATCGCACCTATAGACAGCAATGGAATTCCTCAACTTGTCTTCTACGATGAAGGTATTGGAGCGGGAAATCAAGCAGAAAAGCTATTTGCTAGAGCCGATAGAATTCTGGGTGGAGCCTTCGGAATCGGGATTGACACTAATATTCAGGATGCCTATCGCTTTTTGTGTCTAAATTATGAGATTGGTGACGAGATTTACTTATTTGGTTTCAGTCGAGGTGCTTATACTGTACGCAGTCTCGCGGGATTAATTCGTTGTACCGGAGGTTTACTGCTGCGTCAAAATATCCGCGAAGCACCTTATATGTATCAGATATATCGCGATCGCCAACTCACTTTGCGGGAGAAAGAAAAATTCCGCCAAGTACCTAGAATTCCCCCAAGAGGCGAATATAGTTCTGAAGCAGAGCAGGTTTATCAACAGCAAGAGCGACTTTATCAAGAATGCCGAGATAAGGCGCATCAAATTTACCGCGATCGCAGCTTTCTTTCATTAGAAGAAGCAACGGAAAATCCTGATTCAGAAAAAGTCCGACAGGATTTGCAACAGAAAGAAGATAAAGTGCGAGAATTACTAAATCGCTATCAAATTCCACTGCTAGGCGATCGAGAAAGTAGGCGCGAGGTTAAGATTACCTTATTAGGATGTTGGGATACAGTTGGAGCGTTAGGCGTACCCGATCGAATTCCGGTTCTGAGCAGATTGATAAATCGAAAATATAAATTTCACGATACCTATCTCAGTTCAATTATTCAGAATGCCTTGCACGCTATAGCAATTGACGAGATTCGCAGAGTCTTTAATGTTACTCCAATGCAAAAAAGTTCTAGAGCGGGTAATCAAACGCTAGAGCAAGTATGGTTTCCAGGCACTCACGGTTGTACTGGTGGTGGTAGTTGGAATGAGACGGGGCTATCGGATGCAGCTTTATCATGGATGATGGATCGAATTACAGCTCTGGGTCTAAAACTGGAGTTCGACCAGACGGCGGTTGAAGGCGGAATCAACCACAACTATCGGGCTGCATTCAACAACGAACCCGATATCTTTTATAGATTAGCAGGGGGATATCAGCGCGAAATTACTGGAGTTTCCAATTTAGAATCTGCCCAATTTCATGAGAGTGTAAAAAACCGCTGGCATTACCCCTTTAACAAAGATATCCCTCCTACTGAACTTTATCGACCAAAAAATCTTGAAAGTTATATTCAAGAATATCCAGAAAAGTTTCCAGACTGGAAAATCTAGCGTTTCCCATGTATGTGCAATACATCTGTAGGGGTGCATAGCCGTGCGCCCCTACAGATCCGTGTACCTCATCTAACTGAGAATAGCTATAACTATTGGGAGGTGTTGTAGAAGTGTTGATAAAGGTTAAATTGACAAACCAAACTCGGATCGATTAATAAACAGCCCAATCACAATATCATGCATCAGAATTGTCTTGGAAAAACAAATA
>NZ_JBOFLP010000185.1:0-5339 GCF_051657925.1 Chroococcidiopsis sp. | reverse complement strand
TCTAAAACGACTGTCGCTTTTAATCCTGGCGGAAAGTTTTGTTCTAGTTCGGCTATTTTGGCTTTAATTGCGTTGGCGGTATCCCACGCATTAGAGCCAGGAAGTTGATAGATAACCACAGAAACCGATGGCTGAGCGTTAACCAAATTAGAAGTACTATATTCCTGCGCTCCCACTTCTGCTCGACCAACATCTTTAACTTTGACTAAAGTACCCCCCTCACCCACTTTTACGACAATGTCTTCAGCTTCAGCAGGGGTAGTAAATCTTCCTACAGCTCGTAAAGGAATTTCGTACTGTTGTTCGGCTGGAGTAGGCTGTTGACCGATTCTTCCCGCTCCTACTTGAATATTTTGTTCGGAAATTGCATTAATAACATCAGAAGCCGTTATACTTCTAGCAGCCAGGGCATCAGGGTCGAGCCAGATTCGCATTGCATATTTGCGTTCCCCAACTAATCTAGCGAAACCTACACCTTGAATGGATCTGATTTCATTAATAATTTGGCGATCGACATAGTTGCTAATAAAAATGGGATCGTAAATGTATTTTCCGTTTTCGTCTTTGTCGGAATAAAAACTGTAAGCGATGGTTATACTCGGAGATTGTTTCTGGGTAGTGACACCAGTTCGGTTAACTTCTTCAGGTAGTTCGGCTTCAGCAACCGCAACATTATTCTGCACGAGAACTTGAGCGGTATTTCTGTCCATCTCGGTGGGAAAGGAGACATTAATCGTCGTGTCTCCGTTATTTGTCGTTTGAGATGACATATATAAAACCTGCTCCGTGCCGGTTATTTGCCTCTCCAGCACGGTGGTAACGTTCTCTTCTGCTGTTTTGGCATCGGTGCCGAGATAGTTAGCAGTTACAGTTACCTGCTTTAGTGCCATTTCTGGTAGCTTATCGAGAGGGAGTAGAGGAATGCAAACTCCTCCGATTAAAAGAATCAGTACGGTGCAAACAGTAGTTAAAACTGGTCGCTTGATAAACGTATCTGCAATGCTTAGCAACATAAAGCCAGATGTCCAATAATAAAGTCTAAAGTCAGGAAGAAAGGCAGAGGGCAGAGGGCAGAGGGCAGAAGGTTAGTTTGATGGTGGGTTATTAAATTTTTAGTTTCCCTATTCCCTATTCCCTATTCCCTATTCCCTGTTCCCTAAATTAAGATTGAGGCTGAATGGGAGTACCGTCTTTAAGATTCAAAAGTTGCGTTAGAGCAATGCGATCGCCTGGTTTGACTCCGTTAAGTACCTGATAACTTTGACCTTGAATTGCTCCTAGTTTTACAGGTTGTTGCCGCACAACTTGTTTTGACTTTTGTTCTCGCGCTACATAAACAAAGTTTTCCGCACCGACACTAGATACAGCAACTGTGGGAATTAAAACCCCCGGTCGTTTGCTCCAAATAACTCTTGCTTGAACGAATTGCCCTTCGCGCAAAGTATTATTTTGGTTGGGAAAGCGTGCTTTGATTAAGATTGTTTGGGCGTTAGTGTCGGCTTCCGGCGAGATGAAGTCAATCTTACCCGTGACCAAACGTTTTTTGGTTTTACTTTCAATTAACTCTACTGGTAAACCTACTCGTAGTTGCGCTGCTCGCTGGGCGGGAATTCCCAGCCGCAAATAAAGATTTTCGTTTTGAGTAATGGTAGTGAGATTTTGACCTGTATTAACGTAGTCGCCAACCTTAACGGGAAAGTCACCAACCTCTCCTGTAATCGGTGCTAACACTTGTTTGTATCGAGAAGTTTCGCGGGTAGCTGCTGCATCTGCTTCGGCTTGTTGAATGTTGGCATCTGCCTGAGATAAGTTAGCTTTTGCCGCTTCTTCCCGGTCCTTGGTAGCGCGAAGTGTGGCGATCGACGTATTTAAATTTCTTTGAGCAACGTCTAATTGTTCTTTCGCCTGTACGCCTTGAGAAACGAGCTTTTTAGCGCGATCGAATTGTACTTTTTGAAGCTCTACATCTGCCGCATCTCTAATGCGATCGGCTTGTGCCGCTCGCAGTTCGGATTGAGAAGTTTTTTGCGCTGCTTTTGCCGAATTAGTTCTAGCGATCGCACTATTTAATTGTGCTTGGGTTTGCTCTGGGCGTAGCAGTACGATCGGTGTACCCTGTTTGACTTTTGCTCCTGAAGCAACGGGAATCGCTTCAATCCTACCTTGTATTTCTGGCTGAAGAAGAACGCGCTGTTGAGCTTCTAGCCTACCGACAAACTCGGAAACATCTTGGACTGGAGTGGATTGCAAAGATTGCAATTTTACTGGAATTGGCTTTGGTTCGGAAGCTTGACTTGCTGCTTTTGCAGAAGGATCGCTTCGAGAGCAGGCTGTATTAACAACAGCAACTAAAATTGCAGGAAATAAAAACTTTATAGCCAAAAAATTATCGGTTTTTTTAAACATAAATTTCATATTTGTATAAAACAATGCAGTTAAAATAATGCTGTTATGTTTTTTAAATAAAAACCTAATTCTGTTGAATGAACTAAAAATTGTTAACTCAAGATATAAACTTAATTTTTAGGTGACAGCTCTACACAAAGATTGAGCTTTTAACTAAAAAAAAGAAAAAATATCCACAATAAATCCGTCCAAAGAGTGATTTTACGAGGCGATCGCAAGAATCGATCGAAAATCGCAAGATTTGGATAGAAAAAACTAAATTTTGTTGTTATCGTTAGCTACAATCGATCCTTTTTTGACAAAAAAAGTTTTCGCGATTGCCAAAAAAATGGCAAAATTCTATCCCATGAAATTAGTTTGAATTAAAAGTCAATATTTCTTCTGTATGGCAATAACTTTGTTTTCTATGTTTATCACGCTCGTTTCTTCCACTATTAAAGTGAGTTTGAATAAAGTAGCTGCGCCCAGGCTCATTGTTTTTTCACTGTGCAGTTCGAGTATTTGCTGCTCTTGGAAATCTAACTTCACTCACCTACCAAGGAATTTTTCTATGGGTTATGAGTTTAACTAACCCATAGAGAGACAATCAACCTTTTTAAAAAGCAGCCGCAAATTCTTTTGCAAAGTCTGCCAGCTTTACTTTGCCCATAACCGTTGGTTTATTACGGTAATAATCTTCTGCTAATAAACCGCTATGAAGACTGGCATACATTTCAACTAAACCAGCAGCAATTTGTGGATTCATCCCGGCAGCTTTTAAACCACTTAGCATTTGTTCATTGGTACTAATTATCCATTTGAGATCGGGTTTACCAATTGCTACGCCTAAAATACTCGCAGTTTCGTTGCATGTAAGTTCGTCACTTGCTACATAGCGTACTTTCCTGCCTACAAGCGGTGTTACTATTTCTTCAGTAATTGCGCTAGCAATATCTATTGGAGAAACCCACGGTACCTTGTCATCTGCGCCGTAGTTGGCTGAGATAAAGCCCTCCGTCTTTATCGTATCTGTATAGCCAAATAAATTGTAGTAGAAAGAGGTGGGGCGCATATGAGTAATGGCTACGTCTGATGATAGTTCGTTCAGAATCTTCTCTACATTGTGAGCACCGAGTAAAATACCTGAGCCTTTATCTAAATGAGCACCAATGCTACTGAGATTAACCACACGTTTTACGCCCGACTGCTCGATGGCTTGTGCATAGTTATTGCCCAGTCTGCAATAATATGCCAACAGGTCAAGGTTAAGGTCGAAGTAGTTGTTTGGCGGCACCATCACATACACGGCATCAGCACCTGTAAAGGTGGACACAAGGAAATCCACGTCTTCCAGTGAGCCGATGGCGGCGATCGCGCCCAGTGCTTCAATGTCTTTTTGTCTTTCGGCCTTGCTGCTGACAACCGTAACCAAATGACCTTTTTGCACTAACTCTTCTGTTAGTGGCTTACTGATGTTTCCTAACGAACCTGTTACTACAACTTTCATAAATGTTTCGTTTTGTTTGCGAAGGTTTCATTTTCTATCTCTAGCACTCGCCATAAATCGGTTTGCTGCGTCGATCGATGTTTTCTATATTTAACATTGCGATTTTTTCCAGCTATTAAAGTTAGTGGGAATTAAATAGACTGACCGCCAGAAACTTCAATTCTTTGGGCATTCACCCATTTGTTGTCTTCGGATAGTAAAGAGGCGATCGCGCCACCGATATCATCGGGAAGACCGACGCGACCGAGAGCAGTTTGGGAAGCAAAGTGTTTATTAATTTCTGGATTATCCCGCACTGCACCACCACCGAAATCAGTTTCGATCGCGCCGGGAGCAACAGTATTGACTGCAATTTGTCTAGCTCCCAGTTCTTTTGCCATGTAACGAGTTAAAACCTCGATCGCGCCTTTCATACTCGCATAAGCGGCATAGCCAGGGAAGATAATCCTCGTCAAACCAGTAGAAAGATTTACAATCCGTCCGCCATCATTTATCAGCGGCAGCAGTTTTTGGGTGAGAAAGAAAACGCCCTTGACATGAATATTCATTTGGCTATCGAACTCTTCCTCTGTTGTCTCTGCCAAAGACGCATGTAAGCCAGTTCCCGCATTATTTACTAAAAATTCAAAACGATCTGTCTGCCATTTTTCTTGGAGTGATTGCTTAACCTGTGCGACGAAATCATCGAAGGTTTTAGTGTTTGCAGTATCTAGTTGTAGAGCAATGGCTTTTGCGCCAAGCTGTTCAATTTGGGCGACGACGCTATTAGCTTCCTCAGCATTACTGTGATATGTCACGATGACATCCACCCCTTTTTTGGCAAGGTTTAAAGCGGTACTTTTACCAAGTCCTCGGCTCGATCCAGTTACTATAGCGATTTTTGTCATTAACTTATCCTCTTACTGTTGGATACCTAAGTTTTTATGATAGGAATCAGGTTGTTATTTTTAAATACACAAACCTCGCTCTTTATTGCCTAATCCTCCAGATTGAGGTGTGGCGACTGAATGACGACGAGCTACAATGCTAGAAAGAGAGCGACTCGCTGTTGCTAGAAGCTATACCAACGAATTATCGAAAAAGTAGTTATGACGATTCTCGTTCAGAGCGGCTCCGCTAACGAATCCATGACCTTTAGTCGGTCTTCTCTACCAGCCGCGCCGCCAACGGCGATCGCTAATCAATGTCAAGAATTGGCGACATTAGTTACTCGGCATACCGACAGCAAGGGAAATGGTATTCATAAAACAGAGATAAATGAGCTGGAATTTACACGAGAAGCTTTTGCTTCCACTTCATTACCTGCCTCTATCTGTGAACCTTTCCTCGGCATCATCCTTCAGGGCAAAAAAGCAGTGTTTCTAGGTGAGGAAAACTATCAATATAGTGTGGCTCAATATTTAGTGATTTCTGTCGATCTACCCCTGAGTGCATTTGTTGTAGATGC
>NZ_JBOFLP010000184.1:0-4685 GCF_051657925.1 Chroococcidiopsis sp. | reverse complement strand
GGCTACACCTGCTGTTACCAAACCGATTGCAGTAGCAAGCCGATTGGGGTTGTCAAACCAAATTTCTAGCAGCCCCAAGATTAACAATACTGCTGTAACTAGATTTAATCCCTGCCCAGCCCAGAACCAAATTCGTCCGTTGTAGCGATCGCGGATCGATTCTCTAATAAAAGCATTAGCGACACGACGCAGCAGCCAGAGGACAATGAGAAAGGCGATCGTGAATAATACCTTTAGCCCGATTTCGGTATTAAAGTTAATCAATTTAAAAACTTGCTCCAACTGTTGCCTCCTCTCTCAGATGCGATAAATAACATATATCCCACCAATGTAGAAGGCGACGATCGTCATTCCATCCCTATAAATGACTAACTCCTCTAAGACTTTTTAATTTTCGCCTTGCTGCATTTCTTTAATGTCGAATAAACTCACCAATGCGCCAGCCAACGGTACGGACAGAAAAACCCCCACTAATCCGGCAACTCTAGCTCCTATTAATAAAGCAAAGAACATAAACACTGGATTCATATTCAATGAACCTTGCATAATTCGCGGCATGAGTATGTTTTCTTCAACTTGCTGGAGCAAAACGCAACCGACTAATACTTTTAGGGCAAGCAAAATTCCTTGAGGTAACACAATCAGAGAAACTAGGGCAATTCCAATCGTAGCTCCAATCCCAGGAATGAGATCGAATACTCCCGCGATCGCGGCTAAAACTAAAGCAAAGGGTAAGTCTAAAACAATAAACACACCCCATACCGATACGCCGAAGAAAATGGATAGTAGTAGTCTTCCCCAAAAGAAGCCGATAAAGTTATGTTGAATTGCCTCGGTAATCTGGGGACAAAAATGTTCGGGAAAAGCTTTAAGAACAAAATTCCAAATTCGCTTGCCATCAAGTAGCATGAAAAAAGCAACAACTGCAATGATGACGAGATCGACAAAATTAGCTAGCAAGCCTTGCAAGGTAGTAAAACCCATGCCTACACCTGCTAGGGCTTGCTCTCTTAGCTGTTCTTCTAAGGTGCCAAAATCAACTTGGAAATTCCATTCTTTCAATTGATTTTGGAGCCAATCTAGTGAAGATACAATTTCATTGATAATGTGCGGGGCTTGTTCTAATAATTGTTGTGCTTGAGATAAAATGGCAAAACCTAGCGTACCAATCGCTCCTGCTACTATCAGTAGAGTCAGTAAAAAAACTAAAATAGCGGCAATCCCGCGAGGCAGAAACCGAGAAATCCACCGAACAGGGTAATTGAGTAAAAAAGCGATAATTTCCGCAAAGATAAAAGTTACAAAAACTGTTTCAAAATAAGCCAGAAATTGAGCGATCGCCCAACCGAGAGCAAACAACAACGCATAACGAATAAGCAAGCGCGTTATTCAGCCGTTCCCAAAAATGTTTGACGGTTGACTCATTCATAATTAGCTAGAATAAAAACCTATTTGTGAGAAAGTTTGACAGAAGGAGCGGTTTCAATTCATCTATCTACGGTGACGGTTTGGCAGCAGCAAACAAGCGATCGCTAATACCATGACAAAGGTTAGTAGGCGCTTACGCAGGAAGTTTATCAGTTTCTGTCCTGGGGCTGGTTCTACCTCCCAAATTCTATCCAAAGCATCTTGAATTTGGGCAAAAACTCCAGTCGCGCCAAAGATTAAAAAGCCGAGATTAAATAAAAGTCGAAACGTTCCCCCTTCAGTATCAGCCCGCAAATTTGCGATCGCTGTAGCAATCAATTCTGCTCCTTGTTCGCCAAATAATTGAGTTAACTGAGACACAATTTGCTCTTTAGCAGCAACTTCGCCAAAAACTGCCCCGACTATCATCATGATAATAACCAGCAACGGCGCGAGGGAAAATACCGTGTAATATGCTAGCGATGCTGCTAGTACAGATACTTCATTGAATTGACACTCAGAAATTGTCTCTTTTATTAACCGCCAAAACCATCTGAAATTTCTTGCCATTACCAATTTTGGATTTTAGATTTTGGATTGTTTAGGAGTTACGCACTTGAAGCTTTAAATCTAGATCCCCCCTAGCCCCCCTTAAAAAGGGGGGAATTAATATCCCGTTTTTTAGGTGTATCTTGTAAACTTGAAGTTTCTCTATAAATGCCTTAAAAAAGAAAGAACTAATGCCCCCTTTTTAAGGGGGTTGGGGGATCGAGAACGTGACTCCTATGAGGTTTTAGATTTTGGATTGTTTTTTGAATTTTCCGACTCCCGACTCTCGACTCCCGACTCCCGACTCCCGCTTCTTTGCTCAATCTTCGGTAAGTTGCGTAACTCTACTGTATAAATTTCATTAGGCATTTCAATTCCTGCTTGTTGCAATGCCTCTTTCATTGCCTGCGCTACTAGGGAAGTCATTTCTAAAAATGGCAAACGGCGAGAATTTACCCAAAATCTCACCTCAATATTGATCGTACTCGCACCTAGTTCGCGCACTAAAATGTCTGGCTTGGGTTCTGCTTCGACTCCGTTAACCCCCAAAACAGCATCATGCAAAATTTGTTTGACAGTATTAATATTTGCGTCATAGGCAACACCCACAATCACAGAACTGCGGCGACTTTCACAGGCAGTATTGTTAGTAATAATTGCCGTAAAAACTTCTTGATTGGGAATATAAACCACTCGTCCATCATAAGTCCGAAGAGTTGTTGCTCGCAGTTGTATTTGAGTCACCGCACCTTCAAATTCCCTAATTGCTATTTGATCGCCCAGGCGAAAGGGACGGGAAGCAAGCAAAATGATGCCGGAAAAGTAGTTACTTAAAACGTCTCGCAAGCTAAAACTAATTGCTACGCTGGTCAAGCCTAGCGTTCCCACTAAAGTAGCAAAATCCAACCCCAAGACACCCAAGGCAACGATCGCCCCTACTACCCACACGCCGCCATATACTAAACGACTGACCAAAATTTTCGAGTTACGATCCACTTCCCAACGTTGCGCCCCTACCAAAGTGAGGCGGCGCAAGATAGCGGCAATTAACCAAGCAGCAGCGATCGCTAATAACGCTCCCAAAACCGCAGGTAAATTATCGATCGCATCCCGCTGAAACTCTCGCAGCGTCACGAATAACCGTTGCCCAACATCAATTGCTAATGGCGGACGCTCGAACGCTTGGTTCAGTTCTGTTGCCCACTGCTGTGCTAACTTATCTACAGGTAGATTAAAATCTTGGGCATCTTGTTGCGTCACGGTCATTAATACCCGATTGCCGACTTGCAAGCTAGCAATCCCTCTTTCGGGATCGGGAACAACGGTGATGCTGTCAGTTGGTGACTGTGCCAAAATGCCAGCAATGCGCCGATTCACAATTTGCGCTCGTTCGGTGGCACTGAGCTGGGCTAAACTACCAATTTGAAGTACAGGCTGTCCTCTGACAATAACATCAGCAAAAAACAGCCCGTCGCTAGGAATTTCTTCTGGTGTGCTAGTTTGGGGTGTGGGTGTCGGAGAAACGTCCTCCTGGGTTAACCCTTTGCTGGCTGGTAAAAGTAGAAAAATGGCGATCGCGATCGCTGTGGGGATTCTACGGGTGATGAGTCTAGGACGATTGACTGGCAAAAACAGAGTCGGCATTTCTAATAACGTAACACCGCAACTAAAGGATGATCCCCAGGTACTTGTTCTGGTTCCACTGCATACACCGTACCGCCGTTGAAGAGTGTATGTAAAGCCGCTAAATCCAGCAGGTCTTCATCTCCTGGCTGATGTTCGTCACGTAACTCTACCTCACTCGTGTCAGGATGGAAGCGTCCCCACTTTTGTACGCCTACCGGAACAAACAAAGACTCAACTCGTTGGTAATAGGCAGATGAAACGACTTCCCGAATGTTAGTTGCGGTTTTTCCCGTGCCTGCTAGTTCTTGATAGCGTGCTATGGTTTCTTGTTGCGATCGCTCGAAATGAGGCTGTACGATCTCCCAAGCTAAGGCGTGTAATTCCTCTGCTTTGAGTTGGTCTGGATTTCCGGTCATGCCTTCATCTAGCAAGTAGGGATATGTGTTTGCCTGCTGATAAATTGGCAAGAGATAGTCAACACCTGCTAAAACTAAAGGCGATCGCCGATCTTTGAGTAACTCCTGCAAGCCAGTATCTACTTTGCGGAAATAGCGTAGTAAGTTGTCTTTTTGGTCGTCATTGCCAGCCCCTTGACCATGAAACATCGCAGCGCGATCTCCTCCTGTTCCACCCCCAGATGTCCCTGTATGAAACTGAAGGCTCTTTTCAGGGTCGTCGTACCGCAATGCCTGGGCAATACTAGTTGGCACGTCTTCTAACTCAATTTCGTTGACACTGTAGCGAGTCCCTTGGAATAATCTCACCTGGTTTTGACTCAACGCCAGGATGTAAAACTGTCCGTCACCAGTCAGCAATGGTAGTAAGGGCTTGAAGTGAAAGCGATCGCTAACTACTACCAGTTCGTCAAAATTGAGCGGCAAGCAATAATAGCCAAATAAATTCGCAGAGATGAAGATTGCTAATCCATGACTTTGATGCTGCCAAAATTGGTAATCGTCTAGTTTTTTCGCTCTTTCGAGCAAGTCTCTGGCATCTTGCGCTCGTATTCCAGTGGCAACCAATTTTTCTTCTGCTTGGCGCATGAGATTCTTGAATCGAATCGGGTCTTGTTGCGTCTGCGTACCAAGCTTATGAGTTGGCAT
>NZ_JBOFLP010000183.1:0-7116 GCF_051657925.1 Chroococcidiopsis sp. | reverse complement strand
TGCCAAGGATTACCCTCTGGGGTACGGTTGGCATCAAAAGCCTTCTGCCACTGTCTTTCTTGATAAGCCGCGATCGCGCTTAGAGTTGGCTTAAGATTAGAGGTTCTCTGAGCCAGACGAGATAGGGCTTGGGTTAATTTGGTTAGGTCGTTATTGTTGGGCATCGTTTGAGGTAATAGGTAATAGGTAATAGGTAATAAGTGGCTTCGCCTATGCCGCCCGTTCGGTCTGCGACCTCTCTAGTTAACCAGCGAAGGGCGTAGCCCGTAGCGGTCGGTTGCAGCGTAGCGACCTATTACCTATTACCTATTACCTTTTTTTGCAGTCGTGGACTCAGCCGAGCGATCGCCCCCTGTAATATTTCCTCTCTTTGCTCAGGCTGCGACTTGCCTGGAGCATAGTTAAAACCTGGTTCGGCGATGGGAGCAAGTACCATGTCACCATCAATAATCGCCCCAGATGGATAGTTTCCGTTAAACTCTGACTTGGGGACGGCGATCGCGGGGACAGATTGAGTTTTCCCAGTTAGGCGATCGCGAAGATTAATCCTTTCAGTAATTGGAGTAGCCAGATCTAGACCCTCTCTTATCATATCGCGTTCTGAAAGGCTTACTATATCACAGTTACAGCCAAATCCATTTTTAGGCATGATGCTGTCCCAGATAGGATCATCAGCCCGCCAAATGTTAAGGTGCAGTGCTTTGTGATGAGGGCGAGGGACTATGGGGTGATCGTGAATGTATTGCCAATAAGGGCGACGCTTAATCATTTCAGGGGTAGATAGGGTTCGGTACTTACCTGCGCTATATGCCGTCTTGATGTTCTGCTTAAAAACTAATTTAGTACGCCAGGGCTGCTGCTCTCCATAGCCTCCTGTGACCATTGCCTGGTTGAAGTTTTTGGCAAAGTCTTCGTAAGTAGTCAAAGTATTAGATCTCCCTTCGACTACCTTGAGAATCAAGTCAAATACCGACTGCAATACCGATGCCTTCTCAACTCCTGCCAGGGTAAAAGCCCAGTCTTGAGACTCGTTGATTACCTGATCCCATACCTCGGTTGGCAGTGGGAGCTTTTGTTTATAAAAGGCGATTGCGGAGCTAGCCGTAGGCATCGCCTCATCAAATTTAATTGGGGGCATATGTAACGATTAACGATTAACGATTAACGCGAATTCGTCGAGAATTTCTTCAATGGATTGCATTGCTTCCTCAAGCTGCGATCGCAATTCTAAATATCTGTCTACCAGGATCTTAATGCTTGTATCCTCGGCAAAACGGACGTATCGAGCTACGCCGTACGACGACGTAGTCTCGTCCTCATCTTTGATCTCCCCGCGTCGCTTTTTAAACGGCACAATTTGATTAGCTTTTCCTACACTTTCGTCAAGTAGTTTTTTAAGCCTGTCGGCATCGGATAGATTCCTCGCGAGCCTTCGAGCGCGATCGCTTTTCAATTGCCTCAGTTCTTTATCTATCTCTGATGCCCGACTGAATTTTTTGATTTGATTCTGGGGAGAATCTTGGGCAATTTCTTTTTCTCTTTTGGCGATCGCCTCTGTTAACTCTTGAACTTCTTGTTTTGCGATTTTTTGCTCTTTTTGAGCATCTTCAAGCATATTTGAATAGAAATCCTTATCCCATTGAGTTATTTTTTTCTGCTTTAATTTTCGTTGATAATTTTCAATATTTTTCTCTGAATTTTTTAGAAGATCTTGAATTACTGCGAGCATTTTCTTGTCCGACTCTAAAACAGATTTATTGGCATCATTCACAATTGACAATAATCCTTTTAATCCATCTTTAACATTCTTGGATTTATTGATTTTGAGCTTGCTATTTATCTCTACTGCCAACCTTTTTCCTGCTTCTTTGTTAAACTCATCCCCCAGGCGATCGCCCTGGCGTTTTAGCCAATCAGCATAATTACTGGCTTGCCCTGTTAGCTTCTTACGGCAGTTAAACCCACGGGAGATGCAGCTCCCTCCACAGGGATAACCACGATTACAAGATTTCGATTTTTGTTTGGTTTTAGGCATCTTTTTAGGTAATAGGTAATAGGTAATAGGTAATAGGTAGTGAGTTTCTTTAATTAACAAGTAACGATTAACGAGCATTAATCTTTTTACCTACTACCTTCTACTTACTACCCACTACCTTCTTAGTCTATTTCCTCTGGGTTTATCGGCTTATAATTAATTCCTTTATCAGCTTCAAAGTCGAACTGAAAGCGTTTTTTGCCGTCTCTAAACTCGCCTGTGTACTGCCCTGGCTTAACGCGACGAAAATCAACGTTATCAATGCCATCGGTGTAAGTTTCTTCGATAATTGCTTTGACTATTAGTGGCTCGGCTTGAGCAAACTGTTCTGGAGTTGGGTTTTCGGGAAGACTAATCATAGGTAATAGGTAATAGGTAATAGGTAACTTTTTGAGTAACGAGTAACAAGTCCTAAAGGATATATGCCCTAAAGGACTAGCTCCGCGTCGCGAAGCGGTATCCCGTGGGACACCTTCGGATATAAAAAGTAACGAGCGCAGTCTTTCGTTACTTGTTAATCGTTAATCGTTACTTTTAAAAGCGTCGTATCTGCCAGCAAACTCAGCAACAGCGATCGCCTCTCCCAAAATCTCTCCATATTTATCACCATCCATTTGGTCATAAAGTTTGTAGAGAGAAGATTCGAGTTCATTGAATTTGCCAGCATCATCTAGGGGGAGGGAGTTTATTCGTTGGACTTCTTTGTTGATAAGCGATCGCCATCGATCGATTTCTAAGGTCAGCTTTTGAGTGGTCAGCTGACCACTCAAAACGTGACCTGGTAATACTGCTTCGACGGACTGATTGGCAAATATATCAGACTGGTCTTTTACTGGTAAGGTCACGTCTGCCGAGGTTTCCTCGGCAGCTCGTGATGACCGTTTGCGATACTCGTCAAGGGAAGCGATTACGCTCCGCGTACCCTTCGGGATCGCCACTTTCTTGATGCCGCCAAAGAAGGCTTTGGGCATTTGTGCTAAGTAGGCTTGCTTGGCAGCAGTCTTTGATGCATACCCCGCCATGTACTTGTGTTCGTCAAAGTTGCCATTTTGATCTAACTGAGTAATTTTAAATAGTTTATCCGAGGTTTTGATATCGGGGTTCGGTACATCTTGATGGAAGTAAACATCGAGAGCCATTCCATCTGCGCCCTTAGTTCCTCTGATATGCCCGTAACCAGACTTGAGAACTTTATCGTGACGGCGATCGCCAGGCAAGTTTTCAACGCCGATTTCTAATCCGTTCCATTTAAGAATTTGCTTGGCAGAAGCGAAATTAAATGATTCTGATAATTCTACTGCTTCACTTTCGTTACTCGTTCCTTGCTCCTCGTTACTTTGATCAAATATTCCCGATAACTGATTATTCAACCCCCCCTGCTGTTGCTCTTCCTCTGTTTTTTCTTCTAATTCAATCGAGTAGGTTTCTTCAATATACTTTCTGGTGGGCTTGAGTTCCATCATGGTTGAGATGGTGCTGTCTCGTTGCGATCGCCCATTCAAATCCTCTTTCTGTTCCAGTTCGGGGAATTTGCGCCAAACTGTCGGGGGCTGAGCCTGATCGCCAAAGTTGTACCAAGTAAGCCACTTAAGTAAAGTATTGTTAAGAGTGCCAGATAGAAAGTCAGAAGACTGCTTGGTAATCTCAATCCTGACCTCATTCCCTACCTGATCCCTGGCGCGACTTCCCCCACTGCCTTGCTGATCTGTACTACCTGTTTCTCCCAGTACCGTCTTGGATATCTCACGGTCAAAATAATCCATGAGATTGGTGTACACGTCGCCTCCACCTTGGGCGATCGCCATCCACTCAAAATTACACCCTTCAGGCACAACAATTCCCGCTTCTTGTGCCATGTTATTCATGGCTTCAATCAGCATGTCCCGCAGATCTTCCCTCCCATCTGGATAAGTACCCTTGCCTGTAGGAGAGCCAAATTTATCGGCATAGACTAAGGCAAATTCCGCTAACTTGCGTTTGAACATAACTGGGTAAAATAGTCTGCCCCCCATCCCCCAGCCATAGGGGTTGTCGTCTTCAGGGTGGAAAGTATGAGTAATAAACTTTTTCGGTGGCAGTTTAACGCCATTCCAGGGGGATTTTAGAGTTAAAAGGCGGAAGCGATAGCCTTTATCTCCAGCTAAATAAACAAATCTACCAGGGGATTTATCTTTAATTTGTTTGGGATAGATTTCTGTACCGTTTGTGCCATAGATTATTTCCGCAGGCTGAAACCCATACAGTTCCGCTTTTAATAGGTTGTAGCAAACCTGATCGAAGCCACCATAAATATTAGGGACTAGTTCCCCCTCATCCAATTCCTCATCAAAGGAGCCGATCGCTTTTAACTGTCGCTCAACCAATTCCGCTGCTTTTTTGTCGATCCGTTTATCTGAGGCAGGAATCACCTCATATTCACGCTCAACTACCGAACCCCAGCGTTTTTGCAGCACGGCAAAAGTATGAGGGTCGCGCATCACATCTCTTAGGGCTTCAAACCCCTTGGTTGAGCCACGATCAATTAACACCCCATCCTTGGGCTGGATGCGGTGTTCTCCACCATAAGCATAACCACCGTAATGGAGGTGATTATTGCGGATGGTGGCTATTTCGGCAGTGATTTGGCGGGGTTTTTCTCTGGGCAAGGTTTTCTTTAGGTAGTGGGTAGTGGGTAGTGGGTAGTGGGTTCGGAGTATTCTTACCTACTACCTTCTACTTACTACCTCCTACCTAAATTATTCCCTGGGAATAATTAACATAGTTATTCTCAGTACATCGAATGCCTGTAGAGATAGAAGCTGGAAAGCTTGGAAGACAAATAGATAGTCGTGGGGTGGTCAAAGAATTTACCCCTGAATTTTTTCAGGAGGTTATAGAGTCCTACGACCCTAACAACTTTAAGGCTCCTGCCATAATTTCTCACGACACAAAAGGAATCCCCGACGACAAGCTACATGCCAATAAAGAGCTTTCCTATGGGGTGGCTTCTGGGCTAAAGATGGTGGGCGATCGCTTAAAGATTTCCTTTGACAAGTTATCCCCCAAGATTAAAGAGCATTTTGATAATGGAGAACTGCTTTCGGTTTCTCCTAGTTTTTATCCCCCAACGCACCACGCCAACCCGACCCCAGGCAAGTGGAGTTTGCGCCACCTAGGCTTTCTGGGAGCAAGTCCCCCAGCCATTAAAGGGTTGGCTGCCCCCACCTTCTCTGAAACAGGATATAACCCCGCAGAACACACCTTGGATTTCTCCTTCCCTGGGGAACTGAAGGAAACAGGGGAGGCATTAGAATTTAGTATCTTCACAATGCGATCGCTGTTCTCCAACCTTCGTGACTGGCTGATTGAAAAACATGGCAAAGAGGAAGCAGAGAAAATTCTGCCAGCAGGTTCTATCGAATCTATGGTTATGGATGATCGTTTCCAGCAGAACGAACTTGATCAACTACGACGAAGAATAAATGAGCTTGAAAAGACCCATGAATCTGGCGGAGGGATGAGGGCAATTCCCTTGCCATCGCTATATCAGGAGGACGAAGCACACGAGCGGAGTGGAATAAGCGCGGGAAACCCGCGCATTTCCTCCGCTCAAACCACAAACTCCAAACTACAAACTAATAAGAGTAAAAATATGAAAACTAACCCTAAAGTAGACCCAGATTTAGAAATGGAAGATATGGAAGATGAAGACGAGGAGGATGAACAAGAGGAAACCCCCCCCACTAAAAAGAAAAAGAAAACTATTGATATGAGCGAAGAAACTATTGATTACGCAGCGGAACTAGCCGAAGAGCGACGCGCTCGCAAGTTACTAGAATTTCAGGTACAAAACGAACAGCGCAAAGCTGAAAAAGAAAGGAGCGATCGCAAATTTGATAAAATTACCAACTTTTGCGAGAACTTAGTTAGAGAAGGACAACTAGCTGCCCAACAAATAGGCGATCGCCTATTGGAATTTGGCGAGGGGGAAGAAACTCAGCAGTCCCTACCTGAATTTCTCATGAGCCTTGATGAACAGCAATTATCTTTTATGGAAGACTACCTATCCAGCCAGCCGAAAATTATCGACTATGGCGAATTTGCCAAAGATAATGATGATTCAGCAGCCCATCGGGCAATCGATTTCAATGCGGTGCCAGGGGCAAGCATTAGTGACGAATCCAGAGACGAATTTGAGGAGATTCTCCACTATTGCGAACAACACAGCCTAGACCCCAATGACGATGATGACTTCAATCAAGCAGCCAAAGCGGTACTTCGTTAAGTAACGAGTAACGATTAAAGATTAACGCTCGTTAATCGTTACCCGTTAATCGTTAATCAAAAGTTACCTACTACCTATTACCTATTACCTATTACCTATTACCTAAAAAGCCATGCCAGGACAAGCATCACCATTTTATTTAGCCAACAAAGATGGAAACGTTAGGACTATCCAGCTAACCCAGTCCGCCGTTGAAGCGGGTTACGCCGTCGGTTACAACGGCGGACTTGCCATTGCAGGTCAGTCAATGCAAGGAATCAGTAGACAATCGGGGGCGGTGGGCGATTATATTGCCTGCACCACAGATAATACAGCAAGTGCGATCGTTGGGGCAGCGGTTACTAACGGTCAAGATTTAGCTGTGGGGGCAGGGGGAAAACTCGTCCCTGCCGTGGCGGGGAACTATATCGTTGCCCGTGCCTTGAGCGATAGTAATGCCAATTTATTCATCACCGTTGAAATCAAGCCCGAAGCGATAAAAGCGTAGCTTTTAAAAGTAATAGG
Organism: Chroococcidiopsis sp.; assembly: GCF_051657925.1. Taxonomy (NCBI): domain Bacteria; kingdom Bacillati; phylum Cyanobacteriota; class Cyanophyceae; order Chroococcidiopsidales; family Chroococcidiopsidaceae; genus Chroococcidiopsis; species Chroococcidiopsis sp. Next base: position 313 of record NZ_JBOFLP010000183.1, on the reverse strand, counting down.
TAAGAGGTAATAAGTAATAGGTAAAGAAAGTTTATTACCTATTACCTATTACCTATTACCTAAAGAAAATCCATTACCCACTACCTATTACCTAAACGCATATGCCACCAACTATGTCCGTCCGTCAGGCAAGTTTAAATCAAAACTTAGTACTGACTCGCGTTGTCCAAGGAATCAAGTCTCAAAAAAGCAAGATGGTGGGGCAGTTTCTCAGCCCTAAAGTCCCTGTCCCCACTAGAACAGGTCAGATAATCAAGTTTGATAACTCTGATAGCGTTATCTATAACACTCGTCGCGCTCCTGGGGCTGAAAC
>NZ_JBOFLP010000182.1:0-22948 GCF_051657925.1 Chroococcidiopsis sp. | reverse complement strand
TTAAAATGTATCGGAAAAAGTTTACTTACCCTGCTTCTGTTTCACCATCGCAAGGAGAGTTTTTAAAATCTCTTACGTGCAATATTGCCCCAAAAAATGTGGTAGAAATTGGTTGTTTTACGGGAATTTCTACAATTTGGCTAGCTGCTGGTTTAGAGCAAGCTGGAGGTATGGGAAATATTAATTCAATCGATCTATTTGAGGATATCATACCCGCTCCCCCCTATCATCGTGCCTATTTACCTAATCCACTAGAATATGCTCAAAATTCTGTAGCAAATGCCCAACTAGCACATCGAGTTAAGTTCCATAAATCGAACTCTGTAGCCGTAGGAGAAAGAATTCATGAAATTCTGAGCGAACCTATAGATTTTATCTATATTGATGGAGATCATACTAAAGAAGGATGTGAAAAGGATTTTCTACTTTTTTACCCTCATGTAGCGATTGACGGATATATTGTGTTGCATGACATTTATCCAGAATACTGCAACTGGGATGGACCTCGATATGTTATTGATAAATATATTAAAACCTCTTCTCATTTCGAGTTAATGGAAGTTAAGACAAGTCCAGTTAATTACGGTATGGCAGTAATTCGTAAAGTGAGTCACGATAAAAGTTTAGAGTTACGTACCAAGCTAAAAAATACAGCCTTGTGGCAAGGAATCCAAGACAAGCCATTGGGTAATTTTATTAAGAATAGAATTCTTTAGAATTATCAGTAATCTATTCTCTCTAACTCCCAACTAGCTTGGGATAGTTATTTTTTATGAGTAACAAGAAAAAGATTTATCTCAGAGGCGCTTACAATTTATATAACTTTGGAGACGATCTTTTACTCATCTCAACTATAGAATTTTTCAACAAGCATCTGAGACTAAGCCGAGAAAATTTAGAATTATATGGCTCGAAAAATTTTGAATCGCTATCGCAACTCAAATTTGATAGCGATTTAGAGTTAAAGCATTCGGTAGAGTGGTCGGATATCATTTACCGAATTAACTTGAAACTAGAACAGTTGCGAATACCGATTCAATTTCCCTTGGTCGTACACCAACTCCTCGGACATGTTTTGAGAGGAGAATGGTTAGAACAATGGCGCTTTTTAAGTTTCTGTCAATTAGTAGCGATCGCCATTATTATTTTTACCGACATCATTTCATATAAATTATTTCAAAAAGCTCTATTTACCAAAGAATATATTAATTTTTTAAAGCGACTAGATGTCATTCATTATATAGGCGGAGGATACCTCAACGAACGTTGGTTAGAGGTGATTATTTACGAATACATCACTATTAGCTTAGCACGCAGTTTTAATCTTAAGATAAAAGTTATTGGGACGGGATTAGGATTGGGACCGTTTAAAAGTAAAGCTAGTCTCATAATTTTTAAGCTTTTCGCCAGAAATTTGAATTATTTATTTGTGAGAGAATCAGCATCTTTATCGATAGTTAAAAATTTAAAGATTGACGCGATCGCTAAAGTTTTGGGTGACGATGTAATTTTGCTTTTTCCCACACTCGCTCGGCTAAAAATCGAGCAACGCAATCACAATCGTAGCTCAAATCCTATTACAGCTATTAATCTGAAATCTTTTCCAGACTATAACTACAATTTAATCAAAATCAGTTTAGAAAATTATCTCAAACAGTTGCTAGACAATCAACATTCTCAACCAGAATACTTTTGTTTTGGTAGAGAACCTGGTCCAGGCGATCGCAATTCACTTGAAATCTTCGCTCGCTATTATCAAGATAGTATAGTGATTCGCGATCCTTATGAAGAGGGATGGCGCAGTTTTTTAAGTCGCTTGGCTGGCGCTCGTGTAGGAATCGGTTGTGCTTACCACTTTAATATAATCCTCGCTCTGTTTAATATCCCTACTGTGGGAATTTACTCAGGAAGTTATTACAAACAAAAAATAGTAGGAGTTATGCAACTCCTGAGCCAAGATACACTCATATTATCACTCGATGAGTTGGGATTGGAAAAAGATTTAGCCGAGGTTGTAAATGTAACGATTAATGCTCATACATCAAGAGAAAATAAATTAGAGCAGATGTATACAGCCATGAAGCGGGAATATGGAAATGCTTATAAAAGTATTTTGAGTTAAGTTGGGCGATTAAGTACTAGAGTGCGCTACGTTACGCTATTGCGAGGAAAAATTTAACGCAGATCCCATTTGTAGTATAATTGTAGTTTGTTGCGAACCAGTAACAAACATATGATTCATGAATTCACCTACGGCAAGCTGACAGATGAGACAGAGAAGCGGCAACTGGGGCAGATTCTCGAACAATGTTTTATAGGCTCTCCCAGCGATACTGAGTCATCCATTAACGGTATTGGGGTAGAAAATTTTCGCGTTATCCGGCAAGCCAAAGAAGTTGTGGGAGGCTTGGGGCTGCTGCCGATGGGACAGTGGTATGGTGGTGTCTGCGTGCCGATGACAGGAATTGCCGCTGTGGGGATCGCGCCAGAATATCGGGGTTCGGGGGCGGCGATCGCACTGATGCAAAATGTAGTACGGGAACTGCATTCGAGTGGAATACCGCTCTCGGTACTTTATCCAGCCACGCAACACTTGTACAGAAAAGCTGGTTACGAACAAGGTGGAAGTCATTGCGGCTGGGAAATTCCGACTCAGAGTATTCAGGTAAAAGAGCAGCCGCTACCTGCTATACCTGTGGAACTAGATAATTTTGAATGGCGAAAGCTATATCAGCAGCAGGCAAAATTAAACAATGGTAATCTCGAACGTCACCACTCAATTTGGCAAAGGCTGATTCAGTCAGATGCAAAAGAAACCGTTTATGCTTATTTACTAGGTTCATTAGATCGACCCCAAGGCTACATTATTTTTCGTCAACGTAGAGGAGAAAATGAGTCTTATTTGGTGGTGAAAGATTGGGCGATTCTTACTACAGCCGCAGCAAAAAGTTTTTGGGCTTTTTTTGCCAAACACCGTTCGCAAATTGATAAGGTGCAATGGCGGAGTTCAGTAGTTGAATCTTTGAGTTTGTTGCTGCCAGAGCAAAGTCTCAAACCTGAGTTTGTTCAGCGTTGGCTACTACGAATTGTGAGTGTAGAAAAAGCTTTATCTGCACGGGGTTATCCTTCTGGTATCGAAGCCGAACTGCATTTAGAAGTGTATGACGATCTGTTAGAAGCAAATCGGGGCAAGTTTATTCTGTCTGTAGCAAACGGACGGGGTGAGGTAACAAGAGGTGGTAGAGGTGAGATGAAGTTAGATGTGCGCGGTTTAGCACCGTTGTATACAAACTTATTCACTCCCCAACAACTACAGCAATCGGGATATCTCCAGGCTACCAGCGTCGCTACGGCAACCGCTCTATTTACTAATTCATCGCCTTGGATGCCCGATTTCTTCTAGTGAAAGTCCTGTTTTAGCAAGATCGAAAAAAATTGCAAGCCTATCGAAACAATTCTCATAGTAAGGCTTGCTGGTTTTTTATATGCTTTTCTCTAGCGGACAAAATAAAAGTGAAGAGACGTTACATGTAGCGTCTGTACAAACGTCTGTACAAAGTTATTAGCGATCGATTACCAACTACCAACTACCAACTACCAATTACCACTCAATCAATCCCTGTTTGCATCCCAAATATCTTTTAGCTCTCCGTATGATACCTGATTCCCACTGCTATATAACCGAAGGCGGTATTCGCGTTTCTTACTCTACCACTGAGATTCCAGTCGATTCTGCGATCGCAGAGGTGTTATTGCGCCTCAATTCTCAACGGGGAGGGGTATTGACGAGTAGCTATGAGTATCCTGGGCGTTACAAGCGATGGGCGATTGGCTTTGTCAATCCACCCTTGGAACTGGCTACCCGCGAGAATGCTTTTACTCTGAGGGCGCATAACGATCGCGGTGCGGTTTTATTGCCATATTTGGCAGCGCGTCTATCTGAAGACGCACAATTAGAAACAGTCCAGCTAGAAAACAATTGTGTTGTTGGCACGGTTAAATTAGCCGAAAGAATATATTCCGAGGAAGAACGCAGCAGGCAACCATCTGTTTTCACCGTAATTCGTCAGTTGTTACATACTTTTCACAGTAGCGAAGACGATCGCTTAGGCTTGTATGGTGCTTTCGGCTACGATTTGGTATTTCAGTTTGAGTCGATGCCGAAGTTGCATTCTCGTCCCACAGACCAACGAGACTTAGTATTATATTTGCCGGATGAATTAGTCGTTGTCGATCGCTATCAACAAAAGGCATTTCGCTATCAGTATGAGTTTGAGATAGAGAACAGCAGCACCAGAGGTTTACCGCGTACAGGTGAATCTATGGATTATCAGGGTGAACATCTAACTCCAACCCAAGATTGCGATCGCGCCCCTGGTGAATATGCTCAACTGGTACGAGAAGCACTAGGCTACTTTCAAAGAGGCGATCTATTTGAAGTTGTCCCCAGCCAAACTTTTTTTGCTGCTTGCGAAGCATCTCCCGCTCAACTATTTCAAACATTACAGCAAGTCAATCCCAGCCCCTACGGATTTATTTTTAACTTAGGTAGTGAATATTTAATTGGTTCGTCTCCAGAAATGTTCGTGCGGGTGGAAGGTAAGCATATTGAAACCTGCCCGATTAGCGGCACGATCGAGCGCGGACAGGATGCGATTGAAGATGCGGAACAAATTCGTCAGTTGCTCAACTCCCGCAAAGATGAAGCCGAACTAACAATGTGTACTGATGTCGATCGCAACGATAAATCACGGATTTGCGAACCCGGATCGGTACAAGTGATCGGTCGCCGCCAGATCGAATTGTACAGTCACCTGATTCATACAGTCGATCACGTAGAAGGACAACTGCGACCGGAATTTGATGCTTTAGATGCCTTTTTAACGCATACTTGGGCAGTGACAGTGACAGGCGCACCCAAACGCGCTGCAATGCAGTTTATCGAGCGGCACGAACCCAGTTCTCGGCGTTGGTATGGCGGTGCAGTCGGCTGGTTAAACTTCAACGGTAACTTAAATACAGGGCTGATTTTACGCACGATTAGATTGCAAGATGCGATCGCCGAAGTCCGAGTTGGCGCTACCGTCTTGTATGATTCAATTCCAGAGGCAGAAGCGCAAGAAACTATTACGAAAGCTGCTGCCATGTTTGAAACCATCAATCGCGCCCAGCAAATCGGTGACGATTTGTCAAGTAAAACAAAAAAATTAACAAGCGATCGCCCTCAACAGCGTCCATACGTACTGCTGATTGACTACGAAGACTCCTTCGTTCACACCCTCGCCAACTACATTCGCCAAACTGGGGCGATCGTCAAAACACTACGTCACGGCTTTAGCGAAACAGTTTTCGACACCGAGCGTCCAGATTTGGTAGTCTTTTCACCAGGTCCTGGTAGACCGAGGGATTTTCGCGTTCCAGACACAGTTTTAGCCTGCATCAATCGACAAATTCCGATCTTTGGCGTTTGTTTGGGGCTACAAGGAATTGTTGAAGCTTTTGGCGGAGAACTAGGAGTACTGAATTATCCTCAACACGGCAAAGTTTCTCGCGTTTTTGTTACAGATTCAGAGTCTCATTTGTTCGAGAACTTACCCACATCCTTTGAAGTCGGTAGATACCATTCATTATTTGCTCTACCAAAACTTTTACCCCCAGATTTAAAGGTTACGGCAATTTCTCATGATGACGTAATTATGGGCATCGAGCATAGAGAAATGCCAATTGCCGCAGTTCAGTTTCACCCCGAATCAATCATGACCCTAACCGGAGACATTGGCTTAAAAATTGTCACAAATATTGTTGGCAACTATGCGAAACTTCAAGCATCAAAATCTATATCACCCTTATTCCCCCACTCACCACTCACCACTCACCACTCACCACTCTCTTAATGGCTACTATCGAAATCAATCATCAGGTTGCATCTAACAGTAAATCGCGTCATATTTTGGCTGAAATTGTGTGGCATAAACAGCGAGAAGTCATCCAACTGCAAGCAGATATGCCATTAGCTGAGTTACAAAAACAGGTCAGCGATACACCGTGGGCAGAAGACTTTTTGATGGCAATCGAGCAAAGCGATCGCCAACCAAGTTTGATTGCCGAAGTCAAAAAAGCATCGCCAAGTAAAGGAGTCATCTGTGCTGACTTCGATCCGGTAAAAATTGCCCAAGCATACGAACAAAGCGGCGCAACCTGTATTTCAGTTTTGACCGATCGCAAATTCTTTCAAGGCAGTTTTGACAATCTGCGGAAAATTCGGCAAAGTGTGGCACTACCACTTTTATGCAAAGAGTTCGTTATCGATCCGTATCAAATTTATCTAGCGCGAGCTGCTGGAGCAGATGCAGTATTGCTAATTGCAGCCATTTTATCAGATAGCAGTTTGCAAAACTTTTTAAAAATAGCTCATGAATTGGGAATGACTGCTCTAGTTGAAGTACACACACTTGGCGAACTCGATCGCGTGCTAGCACTATCCGATGTGCGCCTGATTGGAATTAACAATCGCAATCTAGACAACTTTCACGTCGATTTGGAAACAACACGGCTACTGATGGCACAGCGTCGGCAACAAATTAGCGATTTGGGCATTACCGTTGTCAGCGAGTCTGGTTTGCATACAGCTGAAGACTTATCCCTGGTTGCCAACGCTGGCGTTCGTGCAGTTTTAGTCGGCGAGTCTCTCGTTAAACAACCCGATGTAGAACAAGCTGTAAGTAGTTTGTTGAATACAGCAACCAGTAACCAGTAACCAGTTATCAGGAGTCGTAGGGGCGGGTTTAGCAAAAGATTTATAACTGATGCGATCGCTCTTCGGTCAAAACCCGCCCGTACAGAAGTCATTCTGAATTGCGAATTGAATTATCCCCCTTGTCCTTCCCTATTGTCTATGATTTCAGATCGCTTCCAATCTCTACGCAGCCGCCAAGAGTGCGCTTTGATTCCTTTTATTACAGCTGGCGATCCTTACTTAGAAACGACGGCTGAAGCTTTATATACTCTCGATCGCCACGGTGCAGATTTCATCGAGTTGGGCGTTCCCTATGCCGATCCACTGGCTGATGGACCTGTAATTCAGGCAGCGGCGACCCGTGCGTTGCAAAGAGGTACGCGCTTAGAGCAGGTGCTAGAAATGGTAGCAACTGTCAGCCCTAACCTCAAAGCACCATTGATTTTATTTACCTACTACAACCCGATTTTAAATCGAGGCGTTCGTGCCTTTTGCCAACAAATTGCCAGCGCTGGGGTGCGGGGGCTAGTCGTGCCGGATTTACCTCTAGAAGAAGCAACGGAGTTAATTCAAGCTGCGGCTGATTCTGGCATTGAGACCACCTTACTCGTAGCGCCTACCAGCTCTCCCGAAAGGATAGCCGCGATCGCTCGTCAATCGCAAGGTTTTATCTACCTTGTCAGCGTTACGGGTGTAACGGGGGTGCGATCGCACTTACAAGAACGGGTAAAAACTTTGCTAACAGATATGCGCCGTATTACCGATAAACCGATTGGTGTTGGTTTTGGAATTTCTGGAGCCGAACAAGCACGTCAGGTCAAAGATTGGGGCGCAGATGCGGCGATCGTCGGTAGTGCCTTTGTCAAACATTTAGCAGCCGGAAACTCAACTGAAGGATTGCAGGCGATCGCTCAATTGTGTCGAGAACTAAAATCAGCAATTTCTGTGAGGAGCGAGGAGCGAGGAGCGAGGAGCGAGGGGTTAGTTGTCAGTTGATTCCGAATACCCAACTTACAACTTACGACTTACGACTTACGACTTACAACTTGCCCATTACTCATTACCCATTACCAATAAAAACTGTGGTTAGCATCAGAGAAACTAATAATCTTTCAGCACAAGTACAACCCGATTCCCTGGGTCGGTTTGGGCGTTTCGGTGGTAAGTACGTGCCGGAAACATTAATGCCTGCACTAACCGAACTAGAAGCAGCCTACGCGCAATATCGGGTCGATCCCAGCTTTCAGGCTGAGTTGCAACAACTACTGCATGACTATGTCGGCAGACCCAGCCCTTTGTATTTTGCCGAGCGTTTGACCCAACACTACCAGCGCTCTGATGGCACGGGAGCGCAGATTTATTTGAAGCGGGAAGACTTAAACCATACGGGCGCTCACAAAATTAATAATGCTCTCGCTCAAGTTTTATTAGCAAAACGGATGGGCAAGCAAAGAATTATTGCCGAGACGGGGGCAGGTCAGCATGGGGTTGCAACTGCTACTGTTTGCGCTCGCTTTGGGTTGCAGTGCATCGTCTACATGGGCATTCACGACATGGAACGGCAAGCCCTAAATGTATTTCGGATGCGGCTGATGGGTACGGAAGTGCGCCCAGTAGAGGCAGGTACGGGAACGTTAAAAGATGCAACTTCGGAGGCAATTCGAGATTGGGTCACAAACGTAGAATCAACTCATTATATTTTAGGTTCCGTTGCTGGACCTCATCCCTATCCAATGATGGTACGAGACTTTCATGCAGTGATTGGGACAGAAACTCGCGCCCAATGCCAGCAAAAATGGGGCGGGTTGCCAGATATTCTCTTAGCCTGCGTTGGGGGAGGTTCTAACGCAATTGGAATGTTTTACGAATTTGTCAACGAACCAACAGTGCGGTTAATTGGAGTTGAAGCAGCAGGGGAAGGAGTCAGCACAGAAAAACACGCAGCAACTCTCACGCAAGGACGAATCGGCGTGTTGCATGGTGCAATGAGCTACTTACTTCAAGACGAAGACGGTCAAGTTGTAGAAGCACATTCAATTAGTGCTGGACTAGACTATCCAGGAGTGGGTCCCGAACACAGCTATTTAAAGGATATCGGACGCGGCGAATATTACAGCGTCACGGACACACAAGCATTAGATGCATTCAAGAATTTGGCTCAACTAGAGGGGATTATTCCAGCTCTAGAAACTGCCCACGCGATCGCCTATTTAGATATTCTCTGTCCGCAACTAAGTGGCAGTCCGCGTATTGTCATCAACTGCTCTGGACGTGGTGATAAGGACGTACAAACTGTCGTGAAGTTAGGGATTGGAAGCTAGGGTTAAAATTCAAAATTCAGAAGTCGGAAGTCGGAAGTCGGAAGTCGGAAGTCAGAAGTCATACTCTCTGCTCCCTACTCCCTGCTCGTGTGCTCCCTTTCTTCACTGATAACTGACAAATTAACAGGAAGATTAAATATGATCGTAGTAATGAAAAGTGGTACTCCAGAAGAGGAAATCGCTCAAATTTCTGAAGAGTTAAGTAATTGGGGTTTGAAAGTAGAAAAAAGTGTTGGTAAACACAAAATTGTCCTCGGTCTAGTTGGGAACACAGCTGAATTAGATCCGTTCCGAGTCCAAGAACTCAGTCCTTGGATCGAACAAGTCGTGCGGGTTGAACAACCATTCAAGCGCGTCAGCCGCGAGTTTCGCCACGGCGAACCCAGTGAAGTTGTGGTATCAACTCCAAATGGTTTCGTCCCTTTTGGAGAACACCACCCGCTCGTAACGATCGCAGGTCCTTGCTCGGTAGAAAACGAAGAGATGATCGTGTATACCGCACAAAGAGTCAAGGCAGCAGGCGCAAAGTTCCTGCGCGGTGGTGCTTACAAACCTCGTACATCCCCTTATGCATTTCAAGGACATGGGGAGAGTGCTTTAAATTTACTTATTGCAGCCCGCGATGCTACGGGTTTAGGAATTATCACTGAAGTCATGGATACTGCCGATCTGGACAAGGTTGCAGCTGTGGCAGATATCGTACAGGTAGGGGCGAGAAATATGCAGAATTTTCCCTTGCTGAAGAAGGTAGGAGCGCAAGATAAACCAGTGTTCCTCAAGCGGGGAATGTCAGCCACGATTGAAGAGTGGCTGATGGCAGCCGAATACATCATGGCAGCAGGCAACCCAAATGTAATTCTCTGCGAACGGGGTATTCGCGGTTTCGATCGCCAGTATGCACGGAATACACTCGATTTATCAGTTATTCCCGTGTTGCGATCGCTCACCCATCTACCAATCGCGATCGATCCCAGCCACGGTACGGGTAAAGCCGAGTACGTCCCCTCAATGGCAATGGCAGCGATCGCAGCAGGTACGGATTCGTTAATGATCGAAGTCCATCCCAATCCCGCCAAAGCTTTATCCGATGGACCTCAATCACTTACTCCAGAACGGTTCGATTCCTTGATGCAAGAACTCGCCATTGTCGGTAAAGCCATGAATCGCTGGACTAAAGAATCAGTTAACAGTTATCAGTTACCAGTTGTCAGTGGAAAGTGATCGAGAGTCATTTGTTATTCGTCATTTGTCATTTGTAAGGAGTCAGGATTTTCAATTTCTTTCTCCCCCACACTTCCCACACTTCCCACACTTCCCACACACCCCACACCCCTCTTATGCAAATACCGCGCTCGCGAGAACAAGCACGTCAGGTGATGGAATATCTCTTGTCGGGTGAAGCTGAGTTCAATGAAATTGTCAGCTTTTTGCAAACTCGACCAGTAGCGGATGCTCAAACTCAAGAACTACTGGGATATCGTGATGTCCTTTGGGATAGAAGGCGACGGGCAAACTTTGGGCATGTCGATATCGATATTGTTGGTACTGGCGGGGTGCGCCGACCGCGCTATAACGTTTCTACCACGGCAGCATTTATCGTCGCCGCTTTGGGGATTCGAGTTGCTAAGCACGGTAATCGAGGCTCGGTTAAACCTAATGGTTCCTGCGATCTGCTGGAAGTTTTGGGAATTTCTCTAACAGCGATGACAGCGCGTGCTGTTGAAAGTTTGGCAACGACTGGGCTGAGTTTTCTATTTGCGCGGGATTGGCATCCAGCTTTTAAGGCGATCGCAGCTGCTAGGGCTGAAGTCGGTTATCCTACGGTGTTTAATCTACTAGGACCATTACTCAATCCCAGCCAACCCAAACATCAACTTGTCGGTTGTGGCGATCCAGCAGTAGCGCAAATTATTGCGGAAACTTTGATGGAGTTGGGGATAGAGGCTTTAGTTGTGACTGGCTCAGATGGACTAGATGAGATCACCTTAGCGGGTGCTTCTCAAGTTATAGAAGTCCGGGGCGATCGCATCAGTACAAAGCAAATCGTGCCTGAAGATTTTGGCATGAAAACCATCCCAGAATCGGAGTTAGCTGGAGGCAATGCTACAGATAACGCCGCAGAATTTCTGGCTATTCTGAGCGGACAGGGACGAAAAGCACTGGTCGATCTCGTCACTTTAAATGCAGCTTTTGCACTGTATCTAGTAGACAAAAGTTACGACATAGAATCAGCAATTCGTACTAGCAGACATTCATTAATTGATAGTACTGCCAAGACATTTTTTCTTCAGTTTCGCGAATTTGTCATAGCTGAACAATTAGCTATTTAGTGGCTGGTAGCTAGTATTTCGATTCAATTCTAGTCACTCGTCAATAGCCACTAAACACTGACAAGTGACTCCTCGGTTTTGATTTTTAACTTTTGAATTCAAGAAGGCAATTTTTCATGTCTCAATCTAATAGTGAAGAATTTTGGTTTAGTCCGCTTTTTCGCATAGCTGGTTATGTCTTATTGGCTTTGTCACTTTTAGATATTATTAGTATTTTTATTCCTCCAGGTTTTACCAATCCTGCGTGGGAGTTTCAAATGGCAAGCCATCTAGTTGAGCGCTCGCCTGTGCCATTAATTGGATTAGTATTTCTCTTAATTGGCGAGAAAAACTTTAAAATTTTCAAGTTTTTGTCTAGAGCGGCTCTGGTAGCTGGCATATTGTTTCTATTGCTACTGCCTCTAATTGTCAGTTCTGCTTGGCGAATACACGAAGGAGGCGATCGCCAAATCGCGCAACAATCAGCACAGCTTCAAGTTATCAAACAACAACTCAGTCAAGCTCAAACAGACCGAGAAATTACAGATACATTGTCTCGTTTTAATCTACGAATTAATGCGCCAAAAGCTCAAAATCCGCAGCAATTAAAAAGTCAAATTATTGCCGGAATTGCTAACTCTGAAAAGAAATTTCAAGCGCAAGCTGAAAAAAATACAGATAACAGTCTTAATCTGACTAAAAATGTCATAAAAACTGGCTTAGGAACCTTAATTGCTGGAGCCTTTTTTCTGATGGTTTGGCGGGGTACAGCTAATACAGTCAAAGGCAGTCAAACAAGAAAGCAAAAACTCAGCAATCATCTGCCACTCGTAAACGAATAACAAAGTATGTTGGATAATAGTAGCGCTGCTAGCGATCGCACGAGTAATAACAGCGATATTTTGCTAGGTTCGCCTTCCGATCGCTTCAGTGAAGCTCTCGAACCGGACAGTTCGAGCAACGTTTTTGGTAATAGCGATTCGTTCGATCGCAATGCCAATGATGAGGCTATTTCTCCTATGAGTAACGATTTACTCTCCGGTGGCAATCCTTTTGCTAGTGACAACTTTTGGAATATCTTTGCTGACGGAAACAATCCGAATAGTGGCAATTTTCCCAATCCGATCGGCAGCGAGTGGAATTTCAGTGGTGCAGCTACTCCGAGTCAAATCTTAACTATTAGTAATGACGCGATCGTAGTTCCTCATAGCGATGAGTACAATAATTTATTGCTAAATGCACCTCAAGCTCAAGCCAGTTTCAACACAAATTTAGCTTCGGTAATTTGGCTATAACCATATTAGAGACACTGCAAGACGTAAGCAAAAATAACCAATAAGCTGCAAATCATGACTTGCAGCTTATTGATTTTATCTCAATTAGAACAAAAATAAATAACAAATTGGTCGAAAGATTCATCACTGACAATCATGTCTTGAGAAGTATAGACTATTTTAGTATCAAATACAGTATTAATTAATACGGTAATTATATAGCGAGTTTAAACGATTCGTGAATGCGTGCGTGTCGATTGCTGACAGTTGATAATTAACCGTCAACCACCACTAACGCTCGGCTCATGACTCAAATAGAATCGCTATATTTGTAGTTTAATTACTCACTCTTAGCAACTCAGTTTTGCTAGTAGAGTAAGTATTTTTTGCCAAGATAATGCGCGAAATATTAGCAATTAATAGTAGTTAATTTCTGGGTATATAGAATAATTTTTGCCATTTAGAACGCTGTACTAGTAATTAGGAGAAGTAGCTTCATGTCCACCTCTGAGTCTAACTCTTTTGAACCAGGTAATGATGGTTCCTCGGGCGACGTAAACGATTTACTGCTACAATCGCCTTTCGGTCGCTTAAGTGAAGTCTTAGATGTCGAGGATCTTGCTAATATTTTTAGTGGTGTTGGTAATGCTGCTGATAGCAGTAATGCAGAGAATCCATTTGCTAGCGACAACCCCAATTCAGAAAGCGATTTAGCTTACGGTGGTAATCCTTTTGCTGGTGATAACTTTTGGAATATCTTCGCTGGTGGGGTTAATCCAGGTGAAGGGGATAATCCATTTACTAGTGCTGAAAGCCCTCTAGTTAGCGAAGACAATACTACTAGTAGCGATAATCTCGTTCCGACTCAAAACGACCTTTCCTCTACCGATTTAAATGATCTACTGCAACAGTCGCCATTTGGTTCTTTAAGCGAAGTTCTAGGCGATGAAGGTCTTACAACCATCTTTAGCGGTATTGGTAGTCCTCCTGAAGGCAGTACAGATTCCTCTGCTGACAGCAATAATTTGCCTACAGGTAGCGGAGATAGTAACCCGTTTGCTGGAGGTAGCAATCCTTTTATCAATACTGATAGCCTGAGTACGAGTGGTAGTAGCACGTACCATGACAACAACAATTCTATTACTGGTAGCGGTAATTGGATATTTGTTAATGGAGACTGGCAGCAATTAATCGATTCTAATTCTTCTAGTGAGGAGAACTCACCTTTTGGTAGTGACACTACCCTTCAGGGTGCGATCGCATACTTCCAAGGTAACGGTTTAACCACTGATAATAACTCGTCTTCTAGCGATAGTAATAGTAACCTTGCCTTTAACAATCTACCCATACCTATTAATAATAGTGACTGGATCAAGAGTCTTACCGATTTAGCCGATCCTGAAAGTGCAGGTAGTGCTACTAATAATAGAACTATTGGTAATGGCAATTGGCATTATAGTAGTGAAAATGAGGTTATTGGTAACGGTAACTGGCTTTTTGCTGATGGCAACGATGTCCTTGGTAACGGCAACTGGTATTACAATTACGACAACGCCACCGTTGGAAATGGTAACTGGTATTTCGGTATTGAAAATGCAACCATTGGTAACGGTAACTGGCTTTTTGCTAATGCTAACGAAAGCATCGGTAACGGCAATTGGTACTTTGATGATGCTAACAAAACCGTTGGTAATGGCAACTGGCATTTTGGTAGTGACAATGCAACTATTGGCAATGGTAACTGGTATTTCGGTAGTGGTAATGCAACGATTGGCAATGGCAATCGGTTCAGCGGTAACGATAACTTAGTTATTGGTAATCCGTTAGCAAATGGCTTCAAGGACATTGGTGACGGGAAGCTAGTTATTGGTAACAGCGATTGGACGTTTGTTACCGATCGCAATGCTATCAGCGATGAGGTTGACAGCTTGCTAACGAGTAGTTTGGGAAATCTCTATAACAGCGATGCCGATAATAACCAAATTAGTCAAGGTATTGACTCGCTGATCGATCGAGTCGGTAAAGATTTCTTGAGTTTACTCGGTAGTGGTTGGAATTCCGAGCCATCAACAACGACTCCAAGTATTGACATTAATGAAAGCATTTTTAGCGATCGCCCAGCCAATACTGAGCTAGATATTAGTATTAACTCTTTAGCCGAACAAATCAAACAAGATTTACTAACGTCGCTTGGTAGCGGTTCCCCTTCTGGACAAACAGAATTGACTCAAACTACCGAAGGCAAACTCTTCAATAGCGAGAATTTTCTCGCCTCTTTTAACTCCGACCTAGCAAATACTAACTAAATCTCGAACGGACTAGTTTTTGTTCATATCTTGTAATGACCAACTGTAAGTCACGAATATACAGGCAAAACCCGGATGGTGCGCGGGTTTAAATTGATTCTCTGTAAGTCCGCGCAGGCGGGTTTTGCTTGTGTAGCTGCAAATTTTATTCGCTCGGTACTCCAATCATACTTCTTCGTCAGCCGTTCCTGCTTCTTTTTCAATCCAAATAAATATTAGAGCAAATACTGGAAACGGCAAAATATAAAATATTAAAGGAATCATAATCCAAGGCAACCACGAAGCAGCATAAGACCCTGTTAATTGTGTCATATCTACCATGATGCTATTCTCCAGTTTTTATTGGTAATTGGTAATTGGTAATTGGTAAGGTGTGTAGGTTGGATATTGCCCACCTACACGCTAATTAACATTAACCCCACCCCGCAAAATTGAGTCTAGAGCATCGAAGTTTTCTAGTAGCAGATAAGCAAATACAGCTCCTCCCATTGCTCCTAGAAAAATTCCACCATTTAATTGATACCATTCCTCTCGATTTCGCAGGGGTCTGAGTGAATCTTTAGAGGTAGTACCATAAGCCCCTCTGGGATCGCCTTGGAAGGTTGTGATGGCAAAAATAGAAATTCCCAAACAGGCTGATACAGCTATATATATTGCTGTAATTAATCCACTCAAATTAGCACCATGAGCTGTCTCTCGCAATGGTCCAACCACAACCTCTGGTCCTACTAGAAAATAGCCGTGAGCCATCCCAATTTCTAAACCACGCATAAAAGGAGTGAGTCCTTTACGATAGGCAGGGAGATTGTTAATAAAAGCTTTAGCTAAGGGAGAATCAGTGATAGCTGTAGAGAAATTACTATTAAACGGATCTCCTTTATAGGGTTGAACGGGATCGGTATCGAGCCTATAATTCAATTTTGATTCTACAGAGGGATTGGCAGTATTAGTCATTTTTGATTTTCTCCTAATTAAAGTTGTCGATTCTCCGAGCTTGCTGCTTACGTGCGACTTCTCAAATAAGCATTTTTTTATGAGTTGTAACGCAGATAAAGGCGAATATAGAAAATATTAACTCATGGTTTTTAAAGAACTCTCCTGGTGGACGTACCAGGAGAGGAGAGTCTAAATTCGCAACTGATCGAGCCAAGTTCTAGGGCAGAAACAACGAATGTATTTCTTGTAGAATCTGCCCTAAAATTTTTGCTCTAGGCTAGCCAAACTTGCCTGCGGTTGACGCAATCAAGAAAGCACCATAGGTAGCAATATAGCCAACGGTGAAGTGAGTCAAGCCAACTAGACGAGCTTGAACGATAGATAATGCTACAGGCTTATCTCTCCAGTATCCGAAAGATAATGGTGTTTTTTCGTGCGCCCAGACCAGAGTTTCAATCAATTCTTGCCAGTAACCCCGCCAAGTAATCAAGAACATGAAACTCACAGCCCAAGCCAGGTGTCCCCAGAGAAACATCCACGACCAAATAGCTAGACTATTCGTGCCGTATGGGTTGTAACCATTAATCAACTGAGCGGAATGCAACCAGAGGTAATCTCGGAACCAGCCCATAAGGTAGGTAGAAGACTCATTGAATTGAGCTACATTCCCTTCCCAAATTGCTAAATGTTTCCAGTGCCAATAAAAAGTAACCCAACCTAAAGTATTGAGCATCCAGAACACGGCTAAATAAGAAGCGTCCCACGCAGAGATATCGCAAGTACCACCGCGACCGGGACCATCGCAAGGGAAGGCATAGCCGAAGTCTTTTTTGTCGGGCATCAGTTTGGAACCACGAGCATCTAAGGCACCTTTAACCAGGACTAAAGTGGTGACGTGCAAACCAAGGGCGATCGCGTGGTGAACGTAGAAGTCTCCAGGTCCAATCGTCAAAAACAACGAGTTCGTCGTGTTATTGACCGCATCTAACCATCCCGGCAGCCAAACATTAGCATGGTTGGGCCAAGCCGTAGACGCAATACTATCTGGGTTCGATAACAGTGTATTAAACCCGTATAACGCCTTACCATGAGCTGCTTGGATAAACTGAGCGAACACTGGTTCGATCAGCACTTGCTTTTCTGCCGCACCAAAGGCAACTTCTACATCGTTGTGGACGTATAAGCCTAGAGTATGGAAACCCAAGAAAAGAGACACCCAAGACAAGTGGGAAATAATCGCCTCTTTGTGACGCAGCATCCGATCTAGGACGTTACCCTTGTTTTGTTCTGGATCGTAGTCTCTGATCCAAAAGATGCCAGCATGGGAAAATGCCCCTACCATCAAAAACCCAGCAATGTACTGGTGATGGGTATACAGCGCTGCTTGAGTCGTGAAGTCCTGCCCGATGAAAGCGTAGGGCGGCATCGAATACATATGCTGTGCTGTCAAAGAACTTGCTACACCCAAAGCAGCTAAAGCAAAAGACAGTTGGAAGTGAAGCGAATTATTGATCGTGTCGTACAATCCTTGGTGCGGTAAGTTGAAAGGACCTTCAACCTTTGCCCCAAAAAAAGATTTGGAGTTCAGCATCTCTTTGATGCTGTGACCGATACCCCAGTTTGTCCGGTACATGTGTCCGGCAATAATCAACAGGACGGCGATCGCCACATGGTGATGCGCCATATCCGTCAGCCACAAAGATTGGGTCTGGGGATGGAAACCACCTAAGAACGTCAGAATTGCCGTTCCCGCACCTTGAGAACTGTTAAATACGTGTTGAGCCGTATCGGGATTCTGGGCATAGGCGCTCCAATTTCCTGTAAAAAACGCGCCTAACCCTGCTGGATGCGGCGGGGTAAACAAGAAGTTATCCCAACCAACGTGTTGCCCGCGAGATTCGGGAATCGCGACGTGAATTAAGTGAGCTGCCCAAGCTAAAGAACTTACACCGAACAAACCAGCTATGTGATGATTCAAACGTGGTTCGGCACTTTTGAACCAAGCGAGAGTAGGACGATATCGCGGTTGGAGGTGCAACCAGCCAGCAAACAAGAATGTAGCAGCTAGTAAAAGTAGAAAGATCGCACCAACATAAAGTTCGTTGTTCGTCCGCATCCCGATCGTGTACCACCAGTGATAAACACCGGAATAGCAGATATCGACTGGGTTAGTTGCTCCGGCTCTCGTAAAAGCCTCGATCGCGGCTGGACCAAATTGAGCATCCCAAATCGCATGGGCGATCGGACGCACGTTTAAAGGATCTTTAGTCCACTGCTCGTAATTGCCTTGCCAAGCGACGTGAAACAAAACCCCCGACACCCACAGAAAGATAATCGCCAAATGACCGAAATGAGAGGCAAAAATCTTTTGATAAAGATTCTCCTCCGTCATGCCATCATGGAGTTCAAAATCGTGAGCTGTCGCCATCGCATACCAAATACGACGGGTCGTAGGGTCTTGAGCAAGGTCTTGGCTAAATTTTGGAAATTTTGTAGCCATATTTTAGATCTTCAATTTCAGGATCGACTTATCGTTTTTTGTCATTCGTCATTGGTAACGTACAAATGACAAATGACCGATGACCAATGACCATTAACCAATTGCCGACATGCGAGCGAGGAAGAACGCCCAAGTCGTGACAATTCCTCCTAAGAGGTAGTGAGCGACACCAACAGCTCGACCGTGGACGATGCTCAAGGCACGCGGCTGAATTGCTGGGGCAACTTTTAATTTGTTGTGCGCCCATACGATCGATTCGATCAGTTCTTGCCAGTAACCCCGACCGCTGAACAGGAACATGAGGCTAAAGCCAAAAATGAAGTGTCCGGCTAGGAATATCAGACCGTAGGCAGACAGCGATGAGTTGTAAGACTGAATCACCTGTGCCGATTGCGCCCAGAGGAAATCGCGCAGCCACCCGTTATTGGTAATCGACGAGGTAGCAAAGTTACCTCCGGTCAAGTGCGTGACAATGCCATCCGAATCGACCGTTCCCCAAACATCTGATTGCATCTTCCAACTAAAGTGGAAAACTACCATTGATAGGGAGTTGTACATCCAGAATAGACCCAGGAAAACGTGATCCCAAGCCGATACCTGACACGTACCACCGCGTCCTGGTCCATCACAAGGGAAGCGGAAGCCTAAGTTTGCCTTATCTGGAACCAAACGCGAACCACGGGCAAATAGTACGCCTTTGAACAGTACGAGTACCGTGACGTGAATTGTAAAAGCGTGGATGTGGTGGATTAAGAAATCTGCCGTACCCAGTGCGATCGGCATCATGGCGACTTTACCACCGACTGCAACCATACCACCACCCCAAGCGTAGCTGACGGGTGCGCCAATGCCTGGAGCTGTCGTACCGAGTCCCGAGAGTTCGATTCCCCGCACACCACCAAAGACATCACCCAAGGGTTGAGCCACCTGCGCCGCTCCCACGGCTGCGGTGTGGATGTGTTGTATCCACTGAGCAAAAATTGGCTGTAGCTGAATGCCCGTATCCGAGAACATATCTTGGGGACGACCAAAAGCCCGCATGGTGTCGTTGTGGCAGTACATAGCGAAACTATGAAAGCCTAAGAACTGACAAACCCAAGCGAGGTGAGAAATAATGACATCGCGGTGACGGAGGGTTCGATCTAATATGTTGTTGACGTGATGGGCTGGATCGTAGTCCCGTACCATGAAAATAGCTGCGTGGGCTGCGCCACCGACAATACAGAATCCAGCAATCCAGACGTGGTGGGTAAACAGAGACAGGGCAGTAGCGTAATCTGTTGCCAGGTAGGGATAGGGAGGCATAGCATACATGTGATGTGCCACCAGTAGGCTAGCCGTTCCAAACTGTACTAAGTGGATGGACAGATTCGCGTGCCAGGAAGTCTCGAAGATTTTATCGAGTCCCTCATGACCCACGGGACCGATAAAGTTTAAAAATGGCAGCATGTTGGGAGATTTGGCATCATCCAACATTTCTTTGAAACTGTGACCGATACCCCAGTTAGTGCGGTAGAAGTGTCCGGCAACGATGAACAGCACGGCAAGCGCTAAATGATGGTGAGCGGTATCGGACAACCACAGACCACCCGTAACCGGATTCAGACCACCTTTAAAAGTGAGAAAATCGGCATATTGTCCCCATTGCAGGGTAAAGAATGGTACTAAACCTTTGGCAAAGCTAGGATATAACTCTGCCATCAAGCTTGTATTCAAAATGAATTCGTGAGGCAGGGGAATATCTTTAGTAGCTACCCCAGCATCTAATAATTTGTTAACGGGCAAAGCGACGTGAATTTGGTGTCCTGCCCAACCCAGGCAACCCAACCCTAGCAATCCTGCTAAGTGGTGATTCATCATCGCTTCCCAATTTTGAAACCATTCTAATTTGGGAGCGCGTTTGTGATAATGGAACCAGCCGGCAAAGAGCATTATTGCTGCCATCACCAAACCGCCGATCGCGGTACAGTAAAGCTGAAAAGTATTGGTAATACCAGCAGCCCGCCAGAGTTGAAAGAATCCAGAAGTAATTTGAATGCCGTGGAAGCCACCACCAACATCGGCATTTAGAATGTCTTGACCGACAAGCGACCAGACCACCTGGGCGCTGGGTTTAACACCCGTTGGATTTGCCATCCAAGCTTCAAAGTTGGAGAATTTCGCTCCGTGAAAATACATGCCACTCAGCCAGATAAATATGACAGCTAAGTGACCGAAATGGGCAGCGAAAATCTTGCGGGAAATATCTTCTAAATCGCTGGTATGAGTGTCGAAATCGTGAGCATTAGCATGGAGGTTCCAGATCCAAGTTGTCGTTTTGGGACCTCTAGCAAGAGTGCGATCGAAGTGTCCTGGTTTTGCCCATAACTCAGGTGAGGTAGGAACCGGATCGTTATCGACTACAACCCTTACTTTTTGCTCTCGCTCTGGAGTAATTGTCATCAAATTTCTCCTTGGTTATACGAGAAACAAAATTGGTAATTAGTAGTTGGTAATTGGTAGTTGGTGGTTGACTGTTAACTATCAACTATTGGCTACTATTAATTAACCGAGAAAAAAAGCCAGAGTTCGATCGCAAGTTACACCGGATAGCGTGATAACTTACTTTGTTTCTGGCAATGAAAGACTCCGAGGAGTTTAGTTTGTTTGGCTGTTGTCTTAATCTGAGTATTCAAACTCAAGCACTAGCATCTTTATCTTTTTGGAGAATAGGAAAAAAAAATGAAGAACTAATGAAGATAGGTAGTATCTTAATAAAAACTTACATTTTCCCTGTATAGTTTCTGACTATAGGAATCCGGTTTGATTGTTGAAAAAATCTCAGTAACGCACCAAAAACTGAGAGTGATGCGTTACGCTGAAGTTTTTTTGTATACTACTGCTCCCTGCTCCCTGCTCCCTTATCCCTATTCGGTCAAAAGTCAAAAAAAAGCTGATGTTATATGATGATGTGAAGATGTGCAAGGACTCTGGAGTCAAAGATTCGCAACGGCGAAAAGAAAATGAGTCAGGCATATCTAGCGGATAGAAGTCTTCAACTTTGGTGTTCGGCAACTGTTGCTGTCAGCCAGTTAGCTACGAGTTCTGGTTGTTTTTTCTGGGCAAAAGTTCGTCCTGCATGGTAGCAGACTTTTTCCCGCAGTCGGTAAACTTGTCGCACGTCCAAATTTAATTGGTTGGCGATCGCCTGCTGCGATTTACCTTGGAGATAAAGCTGGAACCACTGTACTGCTTCCTTCCCTAGTTTTACCTGCAAATAATCGGACAATTCTTGTTTGACAGCATCGTGCATCGCTTTTTGTTCTGCCTCGGTTTCAGCCTCTTGATATGCAACTAAGGCATGGCTATCCAGCCAGCTGAAAGAATTGTCGCTTTCCTCCGTGAAAAATTCGTCTGACACGAGTTGTAATTGCTCGCTGTTAGGTGAGTAAGTGATTCCTCCCCGTGCGGTGCGCTGCAAATAGTTGATTGTACGATAGACTAACAGCGGTCGATCGCGGATCGGACGCATAGAATATTCTTCTATACTGGCGAATAGTAGGGCGCTACGGAGTTGAAAATTGTTCGTACACTGGGCAATCCAGGCTACTTGTTGTTGAATGTAGCGATCGCGCAGCAATAATTCCTGCAAGACTTCTTGAATGACATCTACTACAGTGCGGTGGCGATCGCGACTGAGGGCAACTAAAGCACGAATTTTGTGCCGCAGTACCAATAAACTACTCAAACGACTGATGAGACGACGATAAGCTCGTTCTGGTGGTATGCCTAAATAACGCTTTTGCAAAATTCGATAGCGAAATGAAAATGCTTGTTGAGTCATGTGTAGTTGAGCTGAAGTCAGGTTGTTAAGTCGTTCTAAATCATCGCCAAGCAACCACCGAACAATACTTTCCCTATTGGCTGCACTGGCTTGCGGGTAGTCTTCAGCTAACTGCGATCGCCATGTCTGTGTTAGTTGTGCCATTGTAATTGTGGACATCATCCGACTACCTCCTATGCTTGCTCCTTGTCATACTGTCGCAATGGTTCTAATCTACGAGCAGCAAAGGTGCGATCGCATCGAATAAATGTCATTTCCTGACCATTACATTTGTCATGTTAAGGAGCAGGGAGTAGGGAGCAGGGAGTAGGGAGTAGGGAGTAGGGAGTAGTTAGTTACGACTTACGACTTATCTCTAGTCTTTCAGCCAGGAGAGAAATGCATTGGCAATAATCGCGGCTTGGGTGCGATCGCGTAAATCCAAGCGTGTCAAAATTCGAGAAATATGATTTCTCACTGTCCCTTCGGAAAGAAAAAGCGTCTGAGCGATTTCTCGATTGCTAGCACCTGCGGCGATTTGGCGTAACACCTGTCGTTCGCGTTGCGTTAGTTCTGTAAATCCTGGTGGCGGTTCTTCTGGGGGTGGAGTTGGTGCTGGAGAGGGTGTCGTGGGAGCAATTTTTTCGATAATGCCAGGACCAAATTGAGTATATCCTTTATGAACGCTGCGGATGGCTTCTGCTAGTTCCTCCGCAGGAGTATCTTTCAATAAATATCCCTTCGCACCAAAGCGTAGAGCTTCC